>JALWPC010000345.1 GCA_026995265.1 Paracoccaceae bacterium | reverse complement strand
CGCCACCAGCGTTTCGTCCTGCCCGAGCACGAGGCCGAGTTTCGGCGGCACACCCCCAGCGCCAGGCTGCTCGAGCAGGCCATCGTCCGCCTGGGCTCCATCGCCGAGGACTACTACCAGGGCCTGAAGACCCAGCGCGGTCGTGGCGCTGGCCACCACGTCAAGCGCATCCTCACGCTGGCAGACCGCCATGGCTCGGAGGCGGTGGTGGGCGCCATGGCTCATGCCGCGCGCTTCGGAAACTACAGCGCCGAGGCCGTGGCCCGCGTCCTCGCCGGCAAGACCCTGCGCGCCACCACCACCCCCGACCAGGAGGTGCCCATGCCTCCCGAGCGAGTGCGCCGCTGGCTGGAAGGCATGGACGTGGAAGGCAGCGACCTGGCCAACTACGACGAGCTGATCGACCGTGCGGACGAGGCCGGCAGCGGTGCTGGCCAGCAAGAGGGAGGGAACTATGAGGCGTAGAGACATCCCTCCCTCCGTCTCTGACGAGCTGCGCAGGAACCTCCACAAGCTCGGCATGAAGGCCATGCTGGAGCACCTCGACGAGGCCATAGAGCAGGCTGCCACCCTCGAGCAGGGCTACGTGGCCTTCCTCGCCGGACTGGTCGAAAAGGAGGTCCTGGCCAGGGCCGGGGCAGCCGCGGAGCGCCGGCAGAAGGCTGCGAAGTTTCCCTGGGACAGGAGCTTCGCCGACTTCGACTGGACCTTCCAGAAGGGACTCAACGTCCAGCTCGTCAAGGACCTCATGAACCTCGACTTCATCCGGCAGGGCCGGCCCGTGCTGTTGCTGGGAAGGCCGGGCACGGGAAAGACCCACCTCTCCATCGCCTACGGCACCCTCGCTGCCCAACGAGGCTACCGCGTCCGCTTCTACAGCGCCGCAAGGCTCCTATCCGAGCTTTACGCCTCCCTCGCCGACAACAGCACCGAGCGGCTGGTCAAGCGCCTCGCCCGCTTGGACCTGCTCATCATCGACGACCTGCGCGACATTCCGGCCAGGCCGGAGTACGCAACCCTGCTCTTCGACCTGGTCGAGGCCAGGCACCTGAAGAAGTCCACCATGGTCAGCTCGAACTTGAGCGTCAGGCAGTGGGGAAAGGTCCTGGGCAACCCCGCCCTGACGGCATCCATGGTCGACCGGCTCATGGAGCGCGCCCACGTCATCAACATCCGAAAGGGACGC
>JALWPC010000344.1:14696-18681 GCA_026995265.1 Paracoccaceae bacterium | reverse complement strand
GGCACCACACGGCTGGCGGTTTTGAAGCGCTCCACGCGGTATTCCGGCGAGATCAGCGTCGGGTCGCTCTCTACCCTGATCGACAGGCCAAAGCGGCCCTCGACCATGGCGATATGCTCGCGCTTGGCGTTCAGCAGGTAATTCGCCACGTTCACCGGTGCCGTCACCAGCACCTCTTTGCAGCGGCCCTTTACGCCTTCTTCCTCCAGCTCGCGCAAAATCGCCAGGCTCATGCTGTCATTCGAGCGCGTAATCCCCGTGCCGTGGCAATGGGGGCAGGGCTGGGTGCTGGCCTCCAGCATCCCCGGGCGCAGGCGCTGACGTGACATTTCCATCAGGCCAAAGCCCGAGATCCGCCCCACTTGAATCCGCGCGCGGTCATCCTTGAGCGCCTCTTTCATGCGCTTTTCCACCGCGATATTGTGGCGGCGGTCTTCCATGTCGATGAAGTCGATCACGATCAGCCCCGCGAGGTCCCGCAGGCGAAGCTGGCGGGCAATTTCGGTGGCCGCCTCAAGGTTGGTCTTGGTGGCGGTATCCTCGATCGACTTTTCCTTGGTGGCGCGGCCCGAGTTTACGTCAATCGCCACCAGCGCCTCGGTGATGCCGATAACGATATAGCCGCCGGATTTGAGCTGCACGGTGGGGTTGAACATCCCCGCCAGATAATTCTCGACATTATAACGCGAGAACAGCGGCAGCGGGTCGGTATAGCGCTTCACGTTTTTGGCGTGGGACGGCATGAGCATTTTCATGTAGTCCTTGGCTTCGCGATAGCCGCGCTCGCCATCCACGATCACCTCGGAAATATCCTTGGTGTAAAGATCGCGGATCGAGCGCTTGATCAGGCTGCCCTCTTCGTAAATCGGCGCGGGGGCCACCGATTTCAGCGTCAGGGTGCGGATGTTTTCCCATTGGCGGCGCAGATATTCATAATCGCGCTTGATCTCGGCCTTGGTGCGTTGCGCACCCGCTGTGCGGATGATCAACCCCGCGCCCTCGGGCACCGGCATGGAATTGGAAATTTCCTTGAGCTTCTTGCGGTCGGCGGCGTTGGCGATTTTGCGGGAAATCCCGCCACCCCGCGCCGTGTTGGGCATCAGCACGCAATAGCGGCCGGCAAGGGAAAGATAGGTGGACACCGCCGCGCCTTTATTGCCGCGCTCTTCCTTCACCACCTGGATCAGCAAAATCTGCCGAACCTTGATCACTTCCTGAATTTTATAGCGCCGCATCCGGGGCTTGCGCACACGCGGCGCGCGCACTTCGGCAACTTCCTCCTCGTCGGATTCAGCCACAACTTCGGCATCCTCCGGCCCGACGGGGGTTGATTCCGGCGTCTCCACAAGCAGGGAAAGCGCGTCTTCCTCTTGCAGGGGGGCATCCTCTGGCGGGGTGTCCGAAGCGGAGTCGGTCTGGCCGTGTTCCGGGGAGCCCGCGGTGGGCTCCTCGACAATCACGGCATCTTCGGCATTGGCTGCCCCTTCAGCAGCAGGCTCGGATGTGCGGCGGCGACGGCGCGAGCGCGGTTTGGGCGCCTCGGAAGCGGCCTTCTCGGCCCGCTCCTTCTCGCGTTCCTCCTCCTCGGCCAGAGCCTTGGCATACTCGGCCTCTTCCTTCAGCAGCGCCTCGCGGTCGGCTTGCGGAATTTGGTAATAGTCGGGGTGGATTTCCGAAAAGGCCAGAAAGCCGTGGCGATTCCCGCCGTAATCCACAAAAGCCGCCTGTAATGACGGCTCCACCCGCGTTACTTTTGCCAGATATATATTGCCAGCCAACTGGCGTTTGTTCAGGGCCTCGAAGTCAAATTCGTCAACCCGGTTTCCGTCCACCACAACAACGCGGGTCTCTTCCGCGTGGGTGGCATCGATAAGCATTTTTTTCGACATGGTTTCTCGCTCAAGCCCCCAGGGGGCGCTGCATTACGTGCAGAACCCCTCGTAAAAGCTTGTAATGTTTGGGCAAATTCGCGGAGCAGGGCGTGCAAAAGGGGGCGCATATTGTGCGGCCTTCCCTTCCTGCTCGACTCTGTCATTCGCTTCATCGCGGTTTGTTCTCCAGCAAGGCCGATGGCCTGCCAAAATATTACGCCCCGAAAAAAGTGCATTCGGGGAATTCGGGTGTGGTGCAAAACACCGGCCATTTTGTCCGGCTGCGGTATCGTCCGCAGGGCTCCGGCAAATGGCGAAACTGTTAAAACGGCAAAAGTATTTGCCGTTTTTTGACCATAAACCTGTTCTATGTCAGAACACAATCTAAATCTGCGCCGAGCGCCCTCCGCAAGACACAATTTTAATGCTGAAACGACTAAAACCCCTCATCCTTTGCGCGATTTCAGCGGTTGCGCTTGCCGTAGCATCGCCGGCGGGCGCTGCCGAGGTTTTGGCCGACGGCACGTCCCTGACCCGCGTCAACGGGGCGGTGGAGCTTTCCATAGCCCTGAGTGCACCCACACCGTTCAGAACCTTTACGCTGGATTCCCCGCGCCGTTTGGTGGTGGATTTGGGGGAAACCTCGCTGGAAGCCATGCCCCGCGGCCTGTCCAGCGCCATTCCCGAAGTCAGCGCCCTTCGGTTTGGTCTGTTTCAGCTCGGGCAATCGCGGATTGTGCTGGATCTGGCTGTCCCGATGGTGATTGAAAGCGCCGTGGCCACAAAGGATGCGCGGATACACATCCGGCTGGTGTCCGCCAGTGCAGCCGATTTTGCCGTGGCCGCCATTGCCCCGCCCGCGGCGCTCTGGCGTCCCGAGCAATTGGCTTCTTCGGTCGAGGGGGCCGAAGGCTTGCCTTTGATCGCCCTTGATGCCGGCCATGGCGGGATAGATAACGGCGCGCAAAGAGACGGGGTTTCGGAAAAGGACATAACGCTGCAAATGGCCAGAATGCTTCGAGATGTGCTGCTGGAAGATGGCCACTACCGCGTGATCCTGACCCGCGACCGCGATATTTATATCCCGCTTGGCGAGCGGGTGGAGATTGCGCGGCGGGCGGGGGCGCGGGCGTTTGTCTCATTGCACGCCGATGTCGTGACGCTGGGGCGGGCGCGGGGCACCACGGTTTTCAGCTTGTCCGAGGCAGGGGAAAGCCAGCAGGCTGTCACCATTGCCACGTTGGAAAACCGCTCTGATCTGGTCGCGGGGATTTCGGTTGAAGGCGAGGATGACCAGCTTACGCAGGTGCTGTTGCAAATGGCGCATCGGCAAACCGACGCGCTTTCCAACCGGTTTGCCGACACCATGGCCGAGGCGCTGTGGGTCTATAATGACAAGGAAATAAAGTCGCGGCGTATGGCGGCGGGCTTTCGGGTGTTGCGGGCGCCCGACATCCCGTCGGTGCTCATAGAACTGGGTTTTATGTCTGATAAATCCGACCTGGAAAACCTGCAGGATCCGGAATGGCAGCTCTCGATGGCTGAAAACCTGTTGCACGGTTTGAACCTCTGGATGAAGGTGGAAAAGGACATGCGCGGATTATTGCGCAATTAATCGCGATGTTGTTTTGACCATTCCCTCCCGTGCGCCTATATGGGGGGCATATCTTTAAGGAGACGGCTTTGTTATTGGCGATCGGGCGATTTTTCGGGTTCATTTTTGCGTGGCTCTCGCTGGGGCTTCTGATGTCCGGGCTGGGCCTTATGGGCGTTATCTGGATGTATTCCCGCGACCTGCCAAGCGTGGAGCAATTGCGCAATTATACCCCCGCTGTGCTCTCTCGGGTCTATTCGGCCGATGGGTATGTGATGGACGAATACGTGAAAGAACGCCGGATCTTCACGCCCACCGATGAAATCCCCGATGTGGTCAAGCAGGCCTTTATCAGCGCCGAGGATAAAAACTTTTATAACCACCATGGATATGACGCCCGCGGCATGGCCTCGGCCCTGCTCACCGCCATTCGCTCGCGCGGGCGCAATGTGCGCGGCGGGTCAACGATCACCCAACAGGTTATGAAAAACTTTTTGCTTGATGGTTCGCGGAAAATAGA
>JALWPC010000344.1:0-14596 GCA_026995265.1 Paracoccaceae bacterium | reverse complement strand
ACGCCCGCGGCATGGCCTCGGCCCTGCTCACCGCCATTCGCTCGCGCGGGCGCAATGTGCGCGGCGGGTCAACGATCACCCAACAGGTTATGAAAAACTTTTTGCTTGATGGTTCGCGGAAAATAGAACGGAAAATCAAGGAGATCATCCTTGCCACGCGGGTGGAGCAGGTGCTGAGCAAAGACGACATTCTGGCGCTCTATCTCAACGATGTGTTTCTCGGGGCCAATTCCTACGGGGTGACGGCGGCAGCGGCCAATTATTTTGGCAAAAGTCTGGAAGAGCTGACCCTGCCGGAAGCGGCGTTTCTGGCGATTCACACGAAATCCCCCGGGCATTACCACCCGGTGCGCAACCGGCAAAAGGCGATCGACCGGCGCAATTATGTGCTGCGGGAAATGTATCAGAACGGCTATATTTCCGAAGAAGACATGCTCGCGGCGCAGGCCGCCCCCCTGCGCACCGTGCAATCGGGCGATTTCGTTTCGGGCCGCGCAAAAATTCCGCCGCGCAGCTACTTCACCGACGAAATCCGCCGCGAGCTGGTGGGGGAATTGGGGGAAGATCAGGTGTTTGGCGGCGGGCTGGCCATTCGCGCCACCGAAGACCCCGAGCTTCAGGCCGTGGCGGCGCAGGCTCTGCGCGACCGGCTGGAGGAATATGACCGCAAGCTGGAGCTGTATTACGGCCCCGTGACTCAAATCCCGCCCGAGGAGCTGGACGATTGGCAAGGTGCGTTGCGCAGCCGCAACCTGCCGCGTGATATTCCGGAATGGAAACTGGCTGTGGTGCTGGAGCTGGGGCAGGATTCGGCCACCATCGGCATAGAAGGGGTGGAGGGCACCGGCGAGCTGACGGTGCGCGAGGCCAAATGGGCGCGCCCGCGGCAGGAAGACGGCAAACCCGGCCCGCGCCCGCAAGTGGCCTCTGATATTTGGGCCGTGGGCGATGTAGTGTTTGTAAAAGAAATTCTGAAGGATGACGGCACGCATGATTATTGGTCGCTCCGGCAAATCCCCAAGCTGCAGGGGGCTTTTGTGGCGATGGATCCGCAAACCGGCCGCGTGCTGGCCATGCAGGGCGGGTTTTCCTATCAGGCCAGCAGCTTTAACCGCGCCACCCAGGCCAAGCGCCAGCCCGGCTCGGCTTTCAAGCCATTTGTCTATGCGGCGGCGCTGGATAATGGCTATACCCCCGCCACCATCGTGGTGGATGCCCCTATCGAAGTGAATACCGGTGATGGTGTGTGGCGGCCGCAAAACTCGTCGCACAAGTTTTATGGCCCCGCGCCCATGCGCACCGGCCTTGTGCATTCGCGCAACCTGATGACCGTGCGGATTGCGCAGGATGTGGGTATGGATGTTGTGGCGGCCTATGCCGAGCGTTTCGGCATTTATGACCATATGCCCGAGCATCTGGCCTATGCGCTGGGCGCGGGGGAGACCACGCTTTACAAAATTGTGAGCGCCTATTCCGAGTTTGCCAATGGTGGCAAGCGAGTGGTGCCCACTTTGGTGGACCGTGTGCAGGACCGCAACGGCCACACCATTATGCGCCATGACCAGCGTGTGTGCGACGAGTGCTCCGGCCCGCGGCTGGTGACCGACAAGGAGCCATGGGTGCGCGACGATTCCCCCCAGATCATGGACCCGGTCACCGCCTATCAGTTGGCCAGCATGATGCGCGGCGTGGTGGCACGGGGCACGGCGGCGGCTACGGTGGGGCGCCTTGGCCTGCCGATTTCGGGCAAGACCGGCACCACCAACGGGGCCAAGGATGCCTGGTTCATCGGCTTTACCCCGCAAATCGCGGCGGGCTGTTACATCGGCTATGACACCCCCGCCCCGATGGGGCGCGGGGCCTATGGCAGCTCCATGTGCGGGCCGGTATTCGTGGCCTTTATGAAGGCCTATCTGCCCCGTCACGGCTCGTTCGAATACCCCCAGCCCGGCGGCACGGTGTTTGTGAAAATCGACCGCTATAACGGCGTGCGCCTGCCCGACGATGCCACCGGCGACAACGTGGTGACCGAGCTTTTCCGCGCCGGCGAGGAGCCCGCCTACGGGGCCTATGGCAACTATGTTGACGGTGGCTTTGTCATGGGCAGCGACCTGTTGTTCTTCGGTCAGGGGGAATCCGATAGCCAGACGGTTGAGGTGAACGGCCAAACCGTGATACTCGCACCGCAAGCCACCAATGGCGGGCTGTCCGCTGGCGATGAATATTAGGAAACGAGCCACACCATGCGTGCAGAAACCGAGACCCATATTACCCGGATTCGCAAGTCGATCGACCTGCTGGCCCAGCGGTTGAACCTGGAAACCGCCGAGCACCGGATGGAAGAGTTCAACGCCATGTCGGAAGACCCCGACCTGTGGAACGACCCTAAAAGGGCGCAGAAACTGATGCGCGAGCGGCAAATGCTGGCCGATGCGCTGGAGAATTACAAATCCCTGTCCACCGAGTTGCAGGACCATATCGACATGATCGAGCTGGGCGAGATGGAGGGGGACACCGAAGTGGTGGAGGAGGCCGAGGCCGCCATTGCCGACCTGGTGGAGGTGGCCGCCCAAAAGGAGTTGGAAGCGCTGCTGGACGGGGAAGTTGATGGCAATGACTGCTTCATTGAAATCAACGCCGGGGCCGGGGGCACTGAAAGCTGTGACTGGGCCTCGATGCTGGCGCGCATGTATACCCGCTGGGCGGAAAAGCACGGGTATAAGGTGGAAACCACTTCCTATAACCCCGGCGAGGAAGCGGGAATCAAGTCTGTCACCTATCAGGTGAAGGGGCAGAACGCCTACGGGTGGCTGAAAACCGAGTCCGGCGTGCATCGCCTGGTCAGAATCTCGCCTTTTGACAGCAATGCCCGGCGGCACACGTCGTTCAGCTCGGTCTGGGTGTATCCGGTGATCGACGATACGATTGATATTGATATTAACCCGTCGGACCTGCGGGTGGACACCTTCCGCTCGTCAGGTGCGGGCGGCCAGCATGTGAACAAAACCGACTCGGCGGTGCGCATGACCCACCTGCCAACCGGTATCGTGGTGACGGCCAGCGCCAAATCCCAGCACCAGAACCGCGCCACCTGTATGGCGGCGCTCAAGTCGCGGCTTTACGAGATGGAACTGCGCAAGCGCACCGCCAGCATTCAGGAGGCCCACGATGCCAAGGGCGATGCGGGCTGGGGTAACCAGATCCGCTCTTACGTGCTGCAACCCTATCAGATGGTGAAAGACCTGCGCACCAATGTGGAGACATCGGACAGCCAGGGCGTGCTTGATGGGGATCTCGACAAATTCATGGCCGCCGCGCTGGCGCTTGAGGTCACCGGCAAGAGCCGTGGCGAGGCGCAGGCGCAGGAATAATCCGTTTTCGGTGCTGACGCCCCGAACCGCGCCTCGCTTCGCTCGGTGGCGGCGCGTTAGTTGTTGCACTGCGTGGCGAGGTCGCACCCGCGCCGCGCCGCGAATGGGGCGCTTGTGGCAGGTGTTTCATGGGGCGGATGTGCGCAGCCGTCGTGGCCCAGAACAGAAATGCGACATTGGGGATATGTGCATTTCAGAACCGGACTCAAAATTGTATCGGCAGGCTATTGGTGCGAGGAGGATGGGGCTGGAAACTTGACCCTCGTCAAGTTTTTTCTGGACCCGATCAAGAAAATCCATTTTAATCCCAAGAAAAAGGGATGGATAATGGAAACGACGAGAGAAGAATACGCCAGTGAACTGCCGGAAATCAACGAAATTACCACGGCGGACCTGTTTGAATGCTTGAGGGATGGCTGGAAGGACTATAAATCCGCGCCATTTGTCGGGCTGTTCTTTTCCGCGTTTTATGTGCTTGGTGGCTACGTCATTATCTCGGTGCTGTTTTTCTCCGGTGATATATGGTGGGTGATGCCGCTCACGGTTGGTTTCCCGTTACTGGCCCCCTTTGCCGGGGTCGGGTTTTACGCGACGTCTTGCCTGATCGAGCATAAGGAAACGGTCACGTGGCGGCGGGTGCTGGCCTGTGCGCTGATGGAGCGGAAGCGGCAAATCCCGTGGGTGGGGGCGATTATCGTAATGTGGTTTCTGCTTTACCTGCTGATTAGCCACGCGATTTTTGCCATAACCATGGGGCTGAGTGCGCTTACCAATATTGGAGGGTCGCTGGAACTGTTTTTCACCCCGACAGGGTTGGGCATGATTTTTGGTGAAATCGTCGTGGGGGCGGGCTTTGCCTTTGCGCTGTTTACCATCACATTGCTGAGCCTGCCGCTTTTGCTGGAGCGCGAGGTGGATTTCGTGACGGGGATTTTGACCAGCGTGCGGGCGGTGATGTTGAATTTCGGGGTGCTGATGGTCTGGGCGCTGATCATTGCCGCGATTATGTTTGTCTCTATGCTGCCGGGTTTGCTTGGGTTGTTTGTGGCGATGCCGGTGCTTGGCCATGCCACATGGCATCTCTACCGCAAGCTGCTGGACGCGCCGGTGAATGGCAAACTTCATTTTTAGCCGCCACATTGCCCTCCCTGGCGGGAGGGCCGTGGCCTCGCTGCGCTCGGGGGCGGCGCGTCTGGCATTGCATTGTTTTGCGTTATCGCACCCGCGCCGCGCGGCAACGGCGGCGCTTGTGGTGGGTTTTTTGAGTATTTAGAGAAGAATGAAGCCCGTGTGGTGCTTGCCACACGGGGCGATGGTTGAGGGCGGCGCGGGTGCGATGTTGCCCCAAGCGCTGCGCAGGCCGCGCCGCCACCGCGTCGCACACGCATTTTCGCCTTTGGCGAAAAGCCGCCCGCAGGGCGTATGGGGCGCTAGGGCTGGGCGCGAAGCAGCATGCCGAACAGGTCTTTTGGCGTGTCGGGGTCGGCGAGCATATCGAGTTCGGTATGGTTCCCGGGGCGGAGCTGGTCGCGGATATAGCGCAGGGCGGAGAAATCCTCAACGGCGAAGCCGACGCTGTCAAACAGGGTGATCTGGCGGGGGCTGGTGCGGCCTTTGACCTTGCCGGTGATCACCTGCCAGAGTTCGGTGACGGGGTGGTCGGCATCAAGCTGCTGGATCTCGCCCTCGATGCGGGTTTGCTCGGGGAATTCCACGAAAATGTCCGAACGAAGCAGGATGTCGCGGTGCAGCTCGGTTTTTCCAGGGCAATCGCCGCCGATAGC
Source organism: Paracoccaceae bacterium (assembly GCA_026995265.1). Lineage (GTDB taxonomy): Bacteria > Pseudomonadota > Alphaproteobacteria > Rhodobacterales > Rhodobacteraceae > UBA3077. The sequence continues at coordinate 9,441 of JALWPC010000344.1, read as the reverse complement.
GTTTATGTGCACGCCGGTGCCGACCATATTGTCCGTCAGGATGGTGGCATATTGCTTGTCTGCCGTCACCGTGGTGATGATCTCGGCCCCCTCCACCGCCTCTTGCGCCGTGGCGCAGCGGATGATCTTAAAGCCGTAATCGGCCAGATTACGGGTGCATTTCTGCGTGGCCTCAACGTCAATATCGTAAAGCCGCAGGGTGTCTACGCCGCAAATCGCCCTGAAGGCCAGCGCCTGAAATTCGCTTTGCGCGCCGTTGCCGATCATCGCCATGATATGCGCGCCCGAAGGGGCCAGGTGCCTGGCGGCCATGGCCGAGGTGGCGGCGGTGCGCAGGGCAGTAAGCAGGGTCATTTCGGAGAGCAGCACCGGATAGCCGGTAGCCACATCGGCGAGCACCCCAAAGGCGGTGACGGTTTGCCGGCCGGATTTGGTGTTGCTCGGATGGCCGTTGACATACTTAAAGCCGTAGGCCTCGCCGTCGGATGTGGGCATAAGCTCGATCACGCCGTCAATCGAGTGGGCCGCCACGCGGGGGGATTTGTCGAAAATCTCCCAGCGTTTGAAATCGGCTTCGATATAGGCGGCCATGTCCTTCAGCAGGGGCTCAATGCCCACCTCCAGCACGATTTTCATCATCTGATCAACGGAGACAAACGGGACGATATTGAGGTTTTTCACTTAAAAACTCCTTGTCGGGCGGTCAAAAATGCGGCGGCCCATGAGGGAGGCCGTGAGGTCGACCATCAGGCGGGCGGTTTGGCCCTTGTGGTCCAGAAACGGGTTGAGTTCGACGAGGTCGAGCGAGGCGACAAGCCCGCTGTCGTGCAGGATTTCCATCATCAGATGGGCCTCGCGGAAGGTCGCCCCGCCGGGCACGGTGGTGCCTACGGCGGGGGCAATGGCAGGGTCCAGAAAATCCACATCGAGGCTCACATGAAGCTGGCCGCCCGCCGCCTGCACCAGCGCCAGAAAGGCGCGCAGCGGGGCGGCGATGCCGTGTTCATCAATGGCCCGCATATCCACCACGTTGACGCGGGCCGCTTGCAGGGCGGCTTGCTCGGCGGGGTCAATGGAGCGCGCCCCGATGATGCAGATATGGGCGGGGTCCAGAAGCGGCGAGGGCGGGAAGGCCGCGAAGCCCTTTTGCCCCGTGAGATAGGCCAGCGGGGTGCCGTGGAGGTTGCCCGAGGTGGTGGTGTCCGGGGTGTGGAAATCGGGGTGGGCGTCGAGCCAGAGCACGAAAAGCGGGCGGGTGGCGTGGCGGGCAACACCATGGATAGAGCCGAGCGACAGGCTGTGATCGCCGCCCATAAAGATGGGGAAGCCCTGCGCGGGGGTGGCGGTGCTGAGCGCCTCTGTCCAGGCCACGGTTTCGGCGAGGTGGTGCAGGGCGGGGTTGGCGTGGGGCAGTGGCGGGCGCGGGCGGGGGCGATGTTGCCAAGGTCGCGGACCTTGTGGCCAAGGGCGCGCAGGCTTGCCGCCAGCCCCGCCACGCGGTAGGCATCCGGCCCCATCAGGCAGCCGGGCTGTTTCATGCCGGTATCAACCGGCGCACCGATGAGGGTGAAAGATGTGGGGTGCATAGTGGCTCCTTGTTTGGAGCAGTGTGCTGGAAGTAATGGATAGACATTAGGCTTCAATTTGCGCAATATTGAAATGTAATGTCCGAAATGGATAAGGGTGGTATCGTTATGGATGAAATAGACGCTAAGCTCATATCTGCTCTCCGGCACAATGCCCGCGCCTCGCTTTCCACCCTCGCGGGGCTGGTGGGGGTCACGCGGGCCACTATTCGCACGCGGCTGGAAAAGCTGGAGGCGCGCGGGGATATTGTCGGCTATACGGTGGTCACCAAGGGCGACATGGCGGGGCTGCCGGTGCGGGCCCTGATGATGATCGGCATTGAGGGGCGCGGGACCGAGCGGATTGTGGCGCGTATTACCGGAATTCCCGAGGTGCAGGCGGTGCATAGCACCAATGGCAAATGGGATCTCGTGGTGGAAATAGGCACCGATACGCTGGCGGAGTTGGACAGAGTGCTGGCCACAATTCGCAGGTTTGACGGGGTGCAAAGCAGTGAGACCAGCATATTGCTGGCCTCACGGAAAGTTTCGAAATTAGGGTAGGGTGGGTGCTTGCACCCTCCACCTAAAACGGGATTTCGTCATCGAGCCCGCCGACCGCGGGCGGCCCGCCTTGTGGCCCGCCCTGATTGCTACCGCCATAGCCGCCGCCCCCCTGGCCGCCGCCATAATCGCCCCCGCCGCCACCGCTATTGCGGCCGTCCAGCATGATCATGCGGCTGTCGAAGCCTTGTAACACTATTTCCGTTGTATACCGGTCAGCGCCCGATTGGTCCTGCCATTTACGGGTCTGGATTTTGCCTTCGAGGTAAACGGAAGACCCTTTGCGCAGGTATTGTTCGCAAACGCGCACAAGCCCTTCGGAAAAAATAGCTACGCGGTGCCATTCGGTTTTCTCGCGGTTTTCACCCGTGTTTTTGTCGCGCCACTTTTCAGTGGTGGCAACGCTCAGGTTGCACACCTTGCCGCCATTGTTAAAGGTGCGCACCTCCGGGTCTGCGCCCAAATTGCCAATAAGTGTTACTTTGTTCAAACTGCCAGCCACGATATTCTCCCGTTTCGAATCTGTTTTGCTATTGTTAACCATTAAGGCCTGCCGTGACCACACAGATATATTCCTAACATTTAATTAAAATTGCGAGTATAAGGGGGAAAAAGCTTTTTGGCAGGGTAGACAGGATGAAAACGGGCATTTTCTGGCTGGCGCTTGTGGCACCCGTTGCGGCACAGCAGGTGGATATCAACGGCTTGGTGTTTCAGGGCACGAATACCATAATAGACAACTACCATAACCGCCCCGCCGAAGAGGGCAGTATGCGCGCCAACCTGGAGGCTTTGCGGCACCGGATTTTGGCCAACCCGTTTCCGATACCCGATGTGGTGCCGGAAGACAGCTATTACCAAATGGCCATCCGCATGGCCGAACAATATGACATCCCCAAGCAGCTTTTCTTCAATCTGGTGACGGCGGAATCCAACTGGGACCCTGTGATTGTGTCGCCGCGCGGGGCGATTGGGCTGGCCCAGCTTATGCCTGCCACCGCTGAAGAGCTGGGGGTGGACCCGTGGGATGCGCTGGAAAACCTCGATGGTGGCGCGCGCTATTTACGCCAACAATATGATATGTTTGGCACATGGGAACTGGCGCTGGCCGCCTATAATGCGGGGCCTGGGGCGGTGGCGAAATATGACGGCATTCCGCCTTATGCGGAGACTGAAGAGTATGTGAAGAAGATTTTGGCCGATGTGGTGATTCCGTGAAAGCACAAGATAAAACTTTTTTTGACTCCACGTTTTATTGGTTTTGTTTCATTAAGCCTTCACAGGAGCGGGTCTTGTTAATCCATCATTTTACCGAACACCAATACAGGCCAAAAAAGCCTGCGAATTCAAAATATCAACTAATGGTGCAGTAAAGGAATCTGTCCCGATCAGGCAGCGAATGAAAACGGACTGTTCTACACCTTCTCGACTCATAGGAAGCTCAGATAAGCTGCCATATTCTTGGCTGATACTGGCAGCCATTTCTGCACTCAATCCAAGGCCTTCAAGCAATGAATTTCGATACGACAATACCAGCGGCGTATAGTATTCCGCCCGAACCTTATCTCTAGACGTGGTGAAAATCTCGGCTATACTCAAAAGGGCAGCGTCTGCACTAGCAAAAGCCTTTACCATATCCCCTTGTTCGGCAGCTTTTAGAGAAGAAAAAAGCAGGACAGGATACCCTTTATCACTTATATGTCTGCGAAATCGAAGAATGAACTCACTCCATGATGGCGACGTCACAATAATCTGCTCATACAAAATACAGTCTTTAAATTTTTCTTCAGTGATTTCATCAATATTACCATTTAGCATTTCGACATATGCTTGGCACGCCTTTAATTCTAAAGGTTGACCATAGCTTGGCGTAGCGCCAAAACACATCATCAAAAATGCTACCTTGATTTTGTAAAGGTATTGGGAGGTTTGGTATCTCTTCAAAAGAGAAATCAACTTTTCTAGTTTATTTCCAAGTTTCATCGAACTGCCCTTCGTATGAATAGTTTTCTTTGGGCACTCCGCCCACTTAAAGTAGCTAAGCGCAGACAATACCCACGATTATTGTGTGTCAAGTCGTTGTTTCGCCTATTCTATATCGCTTTATCTCTGTTGGCATAGCGCCACAATCCGATATGCTGCTATATGACGGTATTCCGCCTTATGCCGAGACCGAGGACTATGTGAAAAAGATTATGGCGGATGTGGTTATTCCGTGAACCTTGCGCCTGTGGCAGGGGTCGGATTTGAGTATTTTTGAAAAATAGAAGCGGTTGGCTTTGTGCTATAATCCGATATAAACGCCTTTGACGGAGGCCCCCATGCCGGAATTTCTTACATCTGCCCCACTGCTTTCCCTGCTCACCGTAGCGGTGATGTTTGTGCTGTTTATTCGCGAGAGCTACCCCACCGAGGTGGTGGCGCTGTCCGGCGCGGCCTTCATGCTGGTGACGGGGGTGCTGCCGGTGGATGACCTGCTGGCCGTGTTCTCCAACCCCGCACCGTTGACGGTGGGGGCAATGTTTATTTTGTCGGGCGCATTGGTGCGCACGGGGGCGCTGAATGCGCTGAGCGGGGTGGTGGCGAAGCACGCAAGCGCGCGGCCCAAAACCGTGCTGGCGGGGCTGGCCGGGTTTACGCTGCTGGCGTCGGCCTTCATGAACAACACCCCCGTGGTGGTGGTGCTGATCCCGATTGCGGTGCAACTGGCGCGGGGCATGGGGCTGGCGCCGTCCAAGCTGCTGATTCCGCTGTCTTATACCGCGATTTTCGGCGGGATGCTCACCCTGATTGGCACCTCGACCAACCTTTTGGTGGACGGCGTGGCGCAGGGGCAGGGGCTGGCGCCCTTTGGCTTGTTCGAGGTGACGCCGTTGGCGATTATCCTTGCTGCCTTTGGCATGGGCTACCTCTGGCTGCTCGGCCCGGGCCTGCTGCCGGAGCGGTTGTCGATGGCGGATATGCTGGTGGGGCGGCGGAAAACCAACTTTTTCACGGAGGTGGCGGTGCCGGAGGGCTCCAAGGTGATCGGGGCCAAGGCGCTGGAACTGGACCTGTTCAAGCGCCCCGGGATGCGGGTGGTGGATGTGCTGCGGGGCGACGAGAGCCTGCGCCGTTGCCTTGCGGATGTAGTGCTGCAAGCGGGCGACCGCGTAGTGCTGAAAACCGGCATGGATGAGCTTCTGGGCCTGCGGGAAAGCCGCGCGCTGGAGATGGTGGACCAGATCGGGCAGGCGGAAACCACCACCGTGGAGGCGCTGATCTCGCCTGACTGCCGGATGATCGGCAAGCGCCTCGGGCACCTGCGGCTGCGGCGGCGTTACGGCGTTTACCTGCTGGCGGTGCACCGGCGTAACCAGAACCTCGGTTCGGCGCTGGATGACATTGTGCTGCGGGTCGGCGACACCCTTCTGCTGGAGGGCGCGGCAGAGGACATTCGCAGGCTGGCCTCCGATATGGCGCTGGTGGATGTGGCCACCCCCGAGGCGCGCCCCTTCCGGCGCGGCCATGCGCCGATGGTGATCGGGGCGCTGGTGGCGGTGGTGGCGCTCTCGGCGCTGGGCGTCGCGCCGATTTTCGCGGCGGCGCTGGTGGCGGTGGCCTTTGTGCTGCTGGTGCGGGCGATAGACGCCGACGAGGCCTTCGGCTTTGTCGATGGCCGTCTGCTGGTGCTGATCTTCTCCATGCTCGCCATTGGCGCGGGGCTGGAGCGCTCCGGCGCGGTAGCCCTGATCGCCGACGGGCTGGCCCCGTGGCTCAAAGTGCTACCCGCACCGCTGCTGGTCTGGGCGATCTACCTGCTAACATCCGTGCTCACCGAACTCGTCAGCAACAACGCCGTGGCGGTCGTGGTCACCCCCGTAGCCATCGGGCTGGCCCATTCGCTCGGCATAGAGCCGCGCCCGCTGGTGATTGCGGTGATGGTCGCCGCCTCCGCCAGCTTTGCCACGCCGATTGGCTACCAGACCAACACGCTGGTTTATGGCCCCGGCGGCTACAGCTTCACCGATTTCATGCGTATCGGCATTCCGCTCAACATCGCCATGGGCCTCTTGGCAAGCGCGCTTATTCCGCTATTCTGGCCGCTATGAAACAGCTTTGGCCCACCCTCCTGATCGCTGCTGCGGTTTTCGCGCTCTGGAACACACCCGTAATGATCCCGCTCAAAATCCTGATCGTGTTTTTCCACGAACTCAGCCACGGGCTGGCGGCGGTGCTGACGGGCGGCAGCATCGAGAGCATATCGATTTCGCCCCGGCAGGGCGGGCTGACCCTGACGCGGGGCGGCTGGGGGTTTCTGATCACCTCGGCGGGTTACCTTGGCTCGCTGCTCATCGGGGTTTTGCTCTACCTTTCGGCGCTCAGAACCAGGGCCGACCGGCTGATTATGGGCGCACTCGGGGCTACCCTGCTGCTGGTCGCCGCACTTTATATGCGCGAATGGTTTGCGCTCGGGTTCACCATTGCCGCAGGCGCCGCCATGCTGGCCAGCGCCCGCTTCCTGCCGGAAAATATCAACGATACCGCCCTGCGGGTGCTGGGGCTGGTCAGCATGGGCTATGTGCCGTTTGATATTCTCAGCGATACCATCATCCGCTCAAACCTGCGCTCGGACGCCTATAATCTGTCCACCCAAACCGGCCTGCCGACCATGCTTTGGGGCGGCATCTGGCTGCTCGCCAGCCTGTTCGTGGTTTGGAAAGTGATGCGAACCAGCCTGAGACATGCGTCATAGCCAACCTCAAGCACCGCATTGTGAAACAACGCTCTCCCGCCCGTCGGCGCACGATTTGCTCCGCAAATCGACCCCTTCCGTTGGGCATGGCCTCGGCTTCGCCTCGGTGGCGGCGCGTCAAGTTTGGTTTCTGTTGAAAGATCACACCCGCGCCGCGCTGCAAATCCGGCACCTGTCGCTGGCGATGTAAGGCACCTGCCCCCCGCTGGGCTCACCCCCAGAATTTGTCGAAAAATAGAAAATCATTCCAAAGTGTTCAATGGGCTGACCCGGATAACGACTTCAGATGACGTTCAACCCATTTTCTTAACTGCAATAATTGGGCTTAAGGGTCACTGTTGTTAATGCGCGACTTGCTTTCCTTCGAATATAGCCCCGATTGCGCCTCTGGAACACCGATAAATCGGCGCATATGGCGCTTGGCCTGGTTCCAGAAATTCTCGATACCGTTGATGTGGTTGTGCCGATCTGCAAAGAGCCTGGAATGGTTGTTCATGAAGTGATGCAACGGGGTAATGCCTTGGGCGCGGCCGGAGGCGCTGATTTCGCCGCATGACACAAAGCCGCGCAGGGGCCGCCTGCAGATGCGGCTTGCGGTCATGCTGCAGATTTATCTTATACAGCAGTGGTGTGGGCTCTCGGGCCCCGGGGCCGAGGAGGCGCTCTATGACATGCATTCGATGCGGGATTTCGCGGGGCTGGAACTCGCGTCTGATCCTACCCCCTCTCGTGGTTTGCAAGCAAACCCCTGCCGGGCAGTGGATGAAACCACCATCCTCAATTTCCGCCACCTGCCGGAGCGCTGTTTGGCGCGGTCAAAGCCTACCTTGAAGAGTGCACCCTGCTGCTGCGCGGCGGCACCATAAGGGACGCGACTTTGCTCCATGCCTCACCCTCGACCAAAAACAGGGTGGTATGCGTGACCCTGAGATGAGTCAAGCAATAAGGGGCAATCAGTTGTATTTTTGGGGAGAAAATGCATGTCGGTGTGGACGTCAAAAGCAGGCTGGTGCATATTAAAAAACCTGGCCCAAATGTTCGGCCTCCTTGCGCTGAACAATCTCTATTTGGCACGGGGAAAGCTGCGGGCGAAGTCTGCCTTAAACACCAGAAATTGGGAAAATTCAGCCGGGATAGCGACCTCAAAAGGGCACGTAATCCCATATGCGAAGCGGCTATGCTTTATTGAATAGAAAAGCCCGCCGCCAGGGTTTTCCTCGCGGACAAAAGCTACGATGCCAACTGGTTTCATGATGCCCTGATCGGGCACCGCATCATCCCGTGCATCCCGACCAAGAAACACTTAAATTTCAAACACCGGTTCGACAAATCCCCGTATAAACAAAAGCGTAAAATCGAAAACATGTTCGGGCGCCTGAAGGATTGGCGCCGTGTTGCCACCCTATACGACCGCTGCGCCCCTCGACTCTTCCCGCAAACGCGATGGTTGCCGCGCGGCGCGGGTATGAGCTCGCAAAGTAGAGCAATGCTTGACGCGCCGCATGCCGAGCCGAAGGCGAGGCGCGGTCCGGGGCTTTAGCCCCGGATGAATGCGGTCAGGCACAAAGCCTCTATCTTTTCCGCGTCGCCGCGTTTAGAGCGGAATCACTGTGGCTAAAACATAAGCGAGTCGCGCGATGGGATATATCCTCAAAAATGCTTGGGCATTGCTGCTGGGCATGTTCCTCCTGATGCTGGGCAACGGCACTCAAGGGACCCTGCTTTCCGTGCGCGGCGCGCTGGAAGGCTTTGGGCCCACCACCATGTCCTATGTGATGACAGCTTACTACGTTGGCTTTCTGCTCGGTTCCAAAATGGCGCCCCGGCTCATCCGCCGCGTCGGCCATGTGCGGGTGTTTGCGGCGCTCGCCTCGCTGGTTTCAGCGGCGTTTATCGGCTACGCCATGGCCCCGGACCCTTATATTTGGGCCGCGCTGCGCCTTGTGGTGGGCTTTGGCTTCTCCGGCGTTTATGTGGTGGCCGAAAGCTGGCTCAATGATGCCGCCACCAACGAAACCCGCGGGCAGGCGCTTTCGGCCTATATGATCATCCAGACGCTCGGGCTGGTGTTGGCGCAGTTTCTGATCCTCGCCGCCGATCCGTCGGGCTTCATTCTCTTTGCCGTAATCTCCATTCTTGTTTCGGTGTCTTTTGCGCCGATCCTGCTGTCGGTCTCTCCCGCCCCCGCCTTTTCCGCCTCGCCCCCGATGACCCTCAAACGCCTGTTTACCACCTCGCCGCTTGGCGCTGTCGGAGCGTTTATTCTCGGCGGTGTGCTTTCGGTGCTGTTTGGCATGACCGCGGTTTTCGCCACCCAAAGCGGCCTGACGACCGGGGAAATCTCGCTGCTCGTGGGTATCAGCTACCTTGGCGCGGTGGTTATGCAATACCCCATCGGCTGGCTCTCGGACCGCATGGACCGCCGCCTGCTCATCGTTATCGTCACCGGATTTGCGGCCACGGCCATTGCCGCCGCATTGCCCTTCGCGGGGTCTTTCTACACGCTCCTTGCCCTTGGCGTTCTGATCGGTGCCACTGGCGGCCCGCTTTACTCGCTCCTGATCGCGCATACCAACG
>JALWPC010000343.1 GCA_026995265.1 Paracoccaceae bacterium | reverse complement strand
TTTTCCAGCGCCGTCATGGTGGGAATCAGGTGGAAGGACTGGAAGACAATGCCCATATGGTTGCAGCGAAACCGCGCCAGCGCGTCTTCGCTCAATTGGGTGAGGTCTTGGCCAAGGGCGGTGATGCTGCCGCTGGTCACCGCCTCAAGCCCGCCCATCAGCATAAGCAGCGAAGATTTGCCGGAACCGGAGGGGCCCGTGAGGCCGATGCTCTCGCCCGCCTCGACATTTAGCGAAATGCCCTTAAGTATGGGGACAGGTCCGGCATTGCCTTGCAGCGTGAGCCGGACATCTTTGAGCGAAAGAACGGGTGACCCCATGAGCATATTCCCTTCGGATTTGGTTGGACAACTATATAAGGCCGCGCGCGCACTTCACAAGGCGGTGATCATAACGCTTTTGTGTGCGGGCATGGCAGAGGCCCAACAGCGGGTGGTGGCCTTTGGAGATTCGCTGACGGCGGGCTACGGGCTGCCGGTGGAAGAGGGCTTTGTGCCCCAGCTTCAGGCGTGGCTGCAAGCACACGGGGCCGATGTGGAGGTGGTGAATGCCGGGGTTTCGGGGGATACGACTTCGGGCGGCCTGGCGCGGGTGGACTGGGTTCTGGGCGAGGGCGCGGACCTTGTGATTCTGGAACTGGGCGCAAATGACATGCTGCGCGGGGTGGCCCCAAGCGTGGCCCGGGAGAACCTCGATGCGATACTGGCCAAAATCACCGGGCGCGGGATCAGGGTGCTGATCGCGGGGATGCTGGCCCCGCCGAACTATGGCGAGGCGTATCGGGCCGAGTTTGACGGGATGTATCCGGCGCTGGCTCAGAAATACGGGGCGGAATTGTATCCGTTTTTTCTGGCGGGGCTGGGGCAGGCCGATGGGCTGGTGGCCTTTTACGGGCTGCTGCAGGATGACGGGATGCACCCGAATGCCAAGGGCGTGAAGCTGATTGTGGAAGACATCGGGCCGGTGGTTTTGGCGGCGCTGGAATAGGCTTTTCCCACACGAAAACCGGCGTCGGCCACAGCCTTCACCGTATTTACTGTGCCAATGTATGGCCCCGGGCGGGAAATCCCCTGGCCTTGAAAAAGGAAGATCGCGTCGGTTGGCTCGGTGCCAAACGGTTTTACTCGTTACTCGATACAGTCCAAGTGGCCGCCTTTAGATTTGGTGTCGGCGGAACGCAAATGGCGTT
>JALWPC010000342.1 GCA_026995265.1 Paracoccaceae bacterium | reverse complement strand
GTTGACCCGTCAATAGAAAGGGCGCAATTGCCAATATCTTTCCCTTTCCAGCTTACTTCTACTTGGCTATTAGTGTTGCCTTCTACTTGAGCGGGAGATATTGTAAAAGACCCTTCCTTTATAACACACTGAGGCTCTTTGATGGTAAGAGTCCTCTTTTCTGAAGATGTGCAGGTCTTTGAAGGATTATTTTTAGTTTTGCATATTACTTTTAGGTCATATTCCCCTACTCCAAGAGTATCTATCCATGTTGACCCATTTGTGGGAGCATATTGAAATGGAGAAGAAAGATTATAGTCTGAGTCTAAAGGAGTTGACCCGTCAATAGAAAGGGTGCAATTGCCAATATCTTTCCCTTCCCAGCTTACTTCTACTTGGCTATTAGTGTTGCCTTCTACTTGAGCGGGAGATATTGTAAAAGACCCTTCCTTTATAACACACTGAGGCTCTTTGATGGTAAAAGTCCTCTCTTCTGGAGATGTGCAGGTCTTTGAAGGATTATTTTTAGTTTTGCATATTACTTTTAGGTCATATTCCCCTACTCCAAGAGTATCTATCCATGTTGACCCATTTGTGGGAGCATATTGAAATGGAGAAGAAAGATTATAGTCTGAGTCTAAAGGAGTTGACCCGTCAATAGAAAGGGTGCAATTGCCAATATCTTTCCCTTTCCAGCTTACTGTTACTTGGCTATTAGTGTTGCCTTCTACTTGAGCGGGAGATATTGTAAAAGACCCTTCCTTTATAACACACTGAGGCTCTTTGATGGTAAAAGTCCTCTCTTCTGGAAATGTGCAAGTCTTTGATATATTACCCTGTGTCCTGCACTGTAATTTAAGCGTATGACTGCCTATGCCACCTAATTCCCTGTCCCAGCGGTGATTTGGATAATAAGTATAAGAAGAACTGTAATTATAACCCGTCCATGAACCATCAAGATATATCCTGCATTTTTCTAAATAACGCCCAGACCAGCTTAAATTTATGTTTGTCTGACTGTCCCCATTTACACTGGATGGGGTTATGCTGAAACTGGATATAGAGCATTGGCCGGGCTTTATAGTAAAAGTCCTCTCTTCTGGAAATGTGCAAGTCTTTGATATATTACCCTGTGTCCTGCACTGTAATTTAAGCGTATGACTGCCTATGCCACCTAATTCCCTGTCCCAGCGGTGATTTGGATAATAAG
>JALWPC010000341.1 GCA_026995265.1 Paracoccaceae bacterium | reverse complement strand
GGGTGACAACCTAAACAACCCACAGACTGTAACGACAGGAATAACCCTGTATCCACTCCCAGCATACACGGCCAACTCCGGCAACACCTACCAGACCTACCACGACAACCCACTCCAGGTCGCATCCGCAATGCAGTTCAACGGAAGCACAACTGAGAGAAGGGGCGACCCGGCAATAGTCACCGGTCTCGCAAACTTCTATGGAAAGGACGAGTCTACACTCTTTGTCTATGCATATAACGGCTCTGCATGGAACCAGATACCGTTCCAGGTCGATGACAGGAACGACAACAACGGCTCATATGTCTACGACACGGATAACATCTACGACTCCAACGATGAGATCGTCTTCATGCCCAAAGATGCAGGCCAGCAGACCGATGTCTCCAACTGGGGCCCGACAGGCGTTGACACGGATGTAAGATATGAGATAGCTGTCACGGACCCACTCACCTCCAGCACAGTATATGCATACATCTTCTCATCATCAACCCTATCATACACAGCCGGTTCATATGTCAGTTACAACCCCACAACATACACCATAACAACGGACGACTACACCCTGGACTTCCAGGACGGCAACGCATTCCTTCTCAAGTATCTGTCCATTTCTCCCGCCAACGGCGGTGACGGAACCAACATAATAGACAGATTGAAGATGAGGGCAACAGTAAACGGCACACCAGTAAATGAGGAGAATGTCGAAAACCAGGATTTTGCACCAACTTTCCGTTATAAGTCCGGCCCAATCCGTACAATAATGTTCGACGAAACATTTTTCTACCAGTCTGTTACAATACTGGAAAAGAGGTTCCATTGGGATGAGGCAACAAGCTACTTTAGAATCTCATTGGACATGAACAGCACCGCTGGAGACATGACATATTACGACTCCCACAACCAGAGCTTCGACATAGACGGAGTTCCGGAAAACCCGTCCAATCAGACACTTCCGCAATGGAACCAGATATCAACATCACACGGTAGCGTAGTTATCTCATGGAGCATATCTATAGATGCCACCACAAAAAGGCTGTACTATGTGGATAACAGCAGCAATTCCGATGCACCTGACGGAGATCCCGGAGAATGGGGAGACTTCGGAATATATGTGGAGGGGATACCAACACCTCAGACGGTTAGTGCGAGCATGACCGTGCATATGCTCCCTTCGAATGCGCCCAACTCCG
>JALWPC010000340.1 GCA_026995265.1 Paracoccaceae bacterium | reverse complement strand
AGGGCCACCCAGCCGCCTGTGATAGACGCGCAGCGCGTGCCGCCATCGGCTTGAATCACGTCACAATCCACCGTAATTTGCCGCTCCCCCAGCGCCACGCGGTCCACCCCGGCCCGTAGGCTGCGCCCGATAAGCCGTTGAATTTCCTGCGTTCTGCCGGATTGCTTCCCCGCCGTCGCCTCGCGGCGCATCCGCGAGCCGGTGGAGCGGGGCAACATGCCATATTCCGCCGTCACCCAGCCCAGCCCGGTGTTGCGCAACCACGGCGGCACGCGGGATTCCAGGCTGGCGGTGCATAGCACATGGGTGTCGCCGCACTTGATCAGGCAGGCGCCCTCGGCGTGCTTGGTGACATTGGTTTCAATGTGCACGTCGCGCATGGTGTCGTTTTCTCGGCCGGATGGGCGCATGGTGGTCTCCTAAGTCTGCGTTTCCCCGTCATAGCCTGCCCTCGCGCCCCCGTCCAGCATTGACCATGCCGCAGGGAACCCCTATTTTCATAGGAAAGCGAGAACCCCATGAACAAACCGTCTCCTATATCCGAACTGAACGACCGATCCCGCGAGGTTTTTCGTCTTATTGTCGAATCCTATCTCGACACGGGCGAGCCGATCGGCTCGCGCACCCTGAGCCGGAAAATGGCGGAAAAAGTGTCCGCGGCGACCATTCGCAACACCATGCAGGACCTGGAGCATCTCGGCCTGCTCAACAGCCCGCATGTGTCGGCAGGGCGTTTGCCTACGCAGCAGGGTTTGCGGCTTTTTGTCGATGGCTTGCTGGAAATCGGCGGGGTTTCGGGGGTAGATCGCAGCGAGATCGAGAAATCTTTGACCGATGCGCCGGATATTCAGGCGGCGCTGGATAAATCCGCCAAAATGCTTTCCGGCCTCACCCACGGGGCCAGCCTTGTGCTTGCCCCCAAAACCGAATCCGCCATCAAGCATATAGAGTTTGTATCGCTCGCCCCCGATCGTGCCCTTGTGGTGCTGGTCACCGCCGATGGGCAGGTGGAAAACCGGATTTTCACCCCGCCGATGGGGATGACCCCGTCATCCATGCGCGAGGCGGCGAACTTCCTGAATGCGGTGATGGAGGGCCACACCGTCAACGAATTCCGGCAAATTGTTTCACGTGAAGTCGCGCAAAACCAGGCGGAGCTGAATATCCTGTCGCAAAAGCTGATCGAATTGGGCGTGGCGCAATGGGCCGATGCCCCCGAGGGCGCGCCGGAGCGCCTGATTGTGCGGGGCAGGGCGAATCTGCTGGATGAAAACGCCAATGAGGAAGACCTGGAGCGCATCCGGCAATTGTTTGACGACCTCGAGCGCAAGCGCGATCTGGAGCATTTGCTATCGCTCACCGAAGAGGGCGACGGGGTGCGGGTTTTTATTGGCGCAGAGAACAAACTTTTCTCACTTTCGGGTTCCTCTTTGGTGGTTTCTCCCTATATGAACAGTGAGCGAAAAATTGTTGGCGCGGTTGGTGTCATCGGCCCGACCCATCTGAACTATGCGCGCATTGTCCCGATTGTGGATTACACCGCGCAACTGATGGGGCGGCTGGTATCCGGCCCGCCAAGACAGAGGTAAAGTAAGATGAGCGACGAAAAAAACGACTTTCTGGACGATATTGACGAGATCGAAGCCGAGCGGGAAGAGCAGGAGCTCGCGGATATGGAGCCGCCCACGGTGGAAGAGCTGGAAGAGGAAAACAAGCAGCTCAAAGACCGCCTGATGCGGGCCATGGCCGAAACCGAAAACATCCGTAAACGCGGAGAGCGTGACCGGCGCGAGGCCGAGGCTTATGGTGGCACCAAGCTGGCGCGCGACCTGCTCTCGGTGCATGATAATCTGGGCCGCGCACTGGAGCACATCGATGATGCGCTGCGCGAGAGCGCCAAGGCTCTGGTGGAAGGGCTGGAGCTGACCCAGCGCGAGCTGTTGCAGGTGTTTGAAAAGCACAAAATCGTTAAGGTGGACCCGAAAAACGGCGACAAGTTCGACCCGAAATTGCATCAGGCAATGTTCGAGGCCCCGGTGCCCAACACCGTTAAAGGCACGATCATTCAAACCATGGCGCCGGGCTTTACCATCGCCGGGCGGCTCATTCGGGCGGCGCAAGTGGGCGTTTCCTCGAACACCGATCCGGTGAAACCCGATACTTCGGATAAAGAAGAAGCCGAATAGCTTCTATTTTTCCCAAATACTCGTAGGGGTGAATTGGCGAAGCCAAGAGGGGGCGGCAGCCCCCTAAAGCTTGCCCTTAAGCTCATAAAGCAAGGCCAAAGCCTCGCGCGGTGAAAGCTCGTCTGGCGAGATTTCTTCCAGCATTGTCTCCACTTCGGATTCCTGCACAGGCGCTGGCTGCACCGCCCCGAATAGCGGCAGATCGTCAATCAGCACCTGCCCCGCGCCCTCAAGCTCCCGTTTTTCCAGCATATCGAGCACGGCGCGGGCACGGGCGATCACCGGCTTGGGCAGCCCCGCCAGCCTGGCCACCTGCACCCCGTAGGAGCGGTCCGCCGCACCGGCCACCACCTCGTGCAGGAAAATCACATCGCCCTTCCACTCCTTCACCGCAACCGTGGCGTTATGCAGGCCCTTCAAACTGTCTGAGAGCGCCGTAAGCTCATGATAATGCGTGGCAAACAGCGCACGGCACCGGTTCACCTCATGCAGGTTTTCCAGCGTCGCCCAGGCGATGGACAGCCCGTCATAGGTGGCCGTGCCCCGCCCGATTTCATCGAGAATCACCAGCGCCCGCTCGCCCGCCTGGTTCAAAATCGCCGCGGTTTCCACCATTTCAACCATAAAGGTTGACTGCCCCCGCGCCAGATCATCCGCCGCACCAACACGGCTGAAAAGCTGGTCCACCAGCCCGATATGGGCCGAGGCGGCAGGCACATAGGCCCCCATTTGCGCCAAAATCGCAATAATCGCGTTTTGCCGCAAAAAGGTTGATTTACCGGCCATATTGGGGCCGGTCAGCAGCCAGATCGGCTTTTTATCGGCGCTCAGGTCACAATCATTGGCAATAAATGGTTTACCACTGCCGCGCAAAGCCGCCTCCACAACAGGGTGCCGCCCCGCCTTGATCTCGAAGGCGCGGGAGCCGTCCAGCTTAGGCCGCGTCCAGTTTTCTTCCATCGCCAGAACCGCTAGCGCAGTGGCGAGGTCGATCTCGGCCAAGGCCCGTGCAACGCCGGATAGCTGCGCCGCCTCGGCCATCACTGCCGTGCGTAGATCCTCGAAAATATCTTTTTCCAGTTCAAGCGCGCGGCTGCCGGCGTTCAGGATTCGGGTCTCCAGTTCGGAAAGCTCCACCGTGGTAAAGCGCACCGCGTTGGCGGTGGTTTGGCGGTGGATATAGGTTTGGGAAAACGGCGGGTTGAGCATCTTTTCGGCATGGGTGGCCGTGGTCTCGATAAAATAGCCAAGCACATTATTGTGCTTTATTTTCAGCGTGCTAATCCCCGTTTCCTGCGCATAAATCCCCTGTTTTTCCGCAATTACCCCGCGCCCCTCGTCGCGCAGTTTACGGGCAATATCCAGCTCGCGCATGTAGCCTTCAGCGACAAAACCCCCATCACGGGCCAGCAAGGGCGGCTCAGCGACAAGGGCCGATTGCAAAAGTTTGATCAGCTTTTCATGCCCCTGCATCAGGGCCAAAGCATTGGCAGTGCCTTCCGGCAGTTCGGCAGAGCCAAACGCCGCCGTCATCGCCGCCGCCTGCTCCAGCGCGTTGCGCACCGAAGCCAGATCCCGCGGCCCGCCACGCTCCAGCGCCAGCCTTGAGAGGCTGCGCTCCATATCCGGCACCTGCGCCAGCCGCGCGCGGATGTCATGGCAGGCGGCGGGGCATTCCACAAAGCCCTCGACCATATCCAGCCGGTGGGTGATAGCCGTCAAGTCATTGGAAGGGCTGGTTAAACGGCTTTCCAGCAGCCGCGCACCGCCGCCGGTGAGCGTGCGGTCGATGGTCTCGAGCAGCGCCCCCTTGCGGCCCCCCGAAAGGGCGCGCACCAGTTCCAGATTGCGCCGCGTGGAGGCGTCAATCTGCATCCGGCTGCCCGGGGCCTCCTGCACCGGCGGGTTCAAAAGCGGCATTTTTCCGCATTGAGTGAGTTCAAGGTAATCGACCACCGCCCCCATGGCTGCCAGTTCCGCCCGCGAAAACTGCCCGAAGCCCTCCAGCGCGGCCACTTCAAACAGCTTCCCGAGCCGCCCCCTCGCGGCTTCGCTGTCAAAGGCGGACGGGGCCAGCGGGGTGAGGCGGTGGCCCGCAGCCTCGAGCTTGCCCAGCAGCGCCTCGCTGATATTCTGCGAAACCAGTAGCTCTTTCGGGGCCAGCCGCGCCAGCAACGGCTCCAGCGCCAGCGCCTTCACCGCGCTTACCTGAAAGGCGCCGGTGGAGACATCCACCCAGGCCACGCCGAAGTCCCCCCGCAATTCTGCCAGTGAAACCAGATAGTTATGTGCCCGCGCTTCCAAAAGGCTGTCTTCCGTCAGCGTGCCCGGCGTCACCAGCCGCACCACCTCGCGCTTGACCACCGCCTTGTAGCCGCGCTTTTTCGCCTCTTTCGGGTTCTCCATCTGCTCGGCCACCGCCACGCGAAAGCCCTTGCGGATCAGCGTCAGCAAATAGCCCTCGGCTGCATGGTGGGGCACCCCGCACATGGCGATATCTTCGCCCTCGTGCTTGCCCCGCTTGGTGAGCGCAATATCCAGCGCCCCCGCGGCCGCTTTGGCGTCATCAAAAAACATCTCGTAAAAATCGCCCATGCGGTAAAACAGCAGCGCGTCGGGATATCTGGCCTTGATGTCCAGATATTGCGCCATCATCGGGGTTATGCCGGGTTTTGCCACTAGATATGCTCCATTGATTTTGGCGCAGATGTTTTACACAAGCCAGCGTCGTTACGTCGCCACCCGCTACAGGATTGGATCAGGTCCGAGCGTCGCTGGCCACCTGTCGGCACATTAGCGACGGCGAAGCGCGGGGTAAATCCGGGAACAGCCATTCACATCTCCTATCTAAAGCTCGCCTTACCGCACTGCTGCCCGAACGCAAAGACGTTTCTTTTGGCCCGCATCCGCTTTCTGCGGATTATTGCCCG
>JALWPC010000339.1 GCA_026995265.1 Paracoccaceae bacterium | reverse complement strand
GAACAGCGCGTGCCGAAGGACCACCCGCTGCGCCCGATTCGAGAGATGGTCAACGAGGCGCTGGCGAAGCTGGACAAGGACTTCTCCGAGCTGTATGCCGAAAGCGGTAAGCCCTCGATTCCTCCAGAGAAACTGCTTCGGGCGCAGCTTCTGAAGGCGTTTTATACCATCCGTAGTGACCGACAGCTGGTAGAACAGATCGACTACAACCTTCTGTTCCGGTGGTTTGTCGGTTTCTCGATGGATGACAAGGTCTGGAACCATTCGACCTTCAGCAAGAACCGGGACCGGTTGCTGGAAGGTGAGATTGCCCACCGGTTTTTTGCCGAGGTGCTGGGCCAGGCCGAGCGTGCGGGTCTGCTGTCGAAGGAGCATTTCAGCGTCGACGGGACGCTCATCGAGGCGCTGGCCTCGCTGAAAAGCTATCGACCGAAGGATGAGGACGAGCCACCGACGCGGGGCGGTGGCCGCAATCATTCGGTGGATTTTCGCGGTGAGAAGCGCTGCCGGGCAACGCACGAATCGAAGACCGATCCCGATGCCTTGCTGTTTCGGAAGAGTTCGGGCACGACGGCCAAGCTCTCGTACATGGGCCATGTGCTGATGGAGAACCGCAATGGCCTGGTGGTACGGGCCAGGGTGACCCAGGCGACGGGTACGGCAGAACGGGAGGCCGCCGTCGATCTTGTGGACGCGCTCGGCGGGAGCCGTCGACTCACGCTGGGCGCGGACAAGAACTACGACACGCGGGGCTTTGTAGGCAAGATGCGGGCGCGCAGTATTACGCCCCACGTAGCCCAAAACGACACCAACCGTTCGTCGGCCATCGACGAGCGCACCACCCGCCATGAGGGATACCGGCTCAGCCAGACGAAGCGCAAGCGCATCGAGGAGTGCTTCGGCTGGTTGAAGACGATTGGCGGCTTGCGCAAGAGCCCGTTCGTAGGTCGCGATAAGCTGGACTTTCAGTTTGTCCTGACGTTTGCGGCTTACAACCTGGTGCGGATGCGCAATCTGCGGGTGGTGCCGTGTTGACGCGTGCGCATCCGAGGGATTGGTGTCTCTGGACCGCCGTGAACGCACCGGCATCCATCGAAATAAACCGGAAAAGCCTGCCAGGAGTGATATCACGCCGATGGTTTTCCTTCCGATTGGCATGAAAACTGTGGATTACATGGCATTTTCAACAGCCTG
>JALWPC010000338.1 GCA_026995265.1 Paracoccaceae bacterium | reverse complement strand
TCCGGCAATGTCAGCCTTTACAATGAAACCGACGGCACGGGCATTCACCCGACCCCGACCATCGGCGCGGTCGGGCTGCTAAATACCCTCAATGAGGTCATCCGCATGGTGCCAAAGGCGGGCGACAAGCTGGTTCTGCTCGGCGAAACCCGTGGCCACCTCGGGCAATCGGCCCTGCTGGCGGATGTGTTTGGCAAAGAGATCGGAGATGCCCCCGGGGTTGATCTGAGTGCCGAGCGTGCCGCCGGTGAACTGGTGCGCCGCCTGCACGCCACCGGGCTGATTTCGGCGGCGCATGATGTGTCTGACGGCGGCATTGCCCTGGCGGTGGCCGAGATGTGCCTTGCAGGGAAAACGGGCGCGGAGGTGGCCAACCCAAGCGCCCTGCCCGCCATCCAGTTCCTGTTTGCCGAGGACCAAGCCCGCTATCTGCTCAGCGTGCCGGAAGCCAAGCTCTCCGCGCTTATGGACGCCGCCGAAACCGCTGGCGTTGTCGCCCAAACCCTCGGCCGGTTCGGCGGGGAATTTGTGGCATTGGCTGATGTTTTCATCCCGCTGGAGGCTTTGAAAGACGCTTTTGTGTCGGGGTTGCCAGCGCTCGTCGCCTGACCCTGTGCCAAACCGCCCCTTGAACCGCGCGGCAATGTGCTCTAAATAACCTACTAAATTAGTAGGAGTATCCATATGGCCATTGAAGCCGATAAAATCGAAGCGCTGATCCGCGAGGCCTTCCCCACCGCCGAAGTGCGCATTGACGACCTCGCCGGAGACGGCAAACACTATGCCGCCCATGTGGTAGCACAGGAGTTTGAGGGCCTGAACCGCGTCAAGCAACACCAGTTGGTTTACAAGGCGCTCAAGGGTAAAATGGATGGCCCTGCGGGCGAGCTTCATGCGCTGGCGCTCACCACCAAAGCGCCGGACTGATGCTGTTGCTGCGCATCGTCGGCGGGGTTGCCGTTGCCATTATTCTGGCCATTTTTGCCGAGATGTGGCTGAAGCGCGGCCAAACTCCGCGCCCCCTGGCCGAACGGATGCGCGACGGCATGAAGGATACCGCCGAAACCGAAAAACCGCTGGGCATGGAGGCCACCGACCTTGAAAGCGTGGAACGCGCGCAAAGGCTCTCCGAGATTTCCGCGTTGAAAAACAAAGATGTAAGATTCAAATAACCCGAAAAGGACAAGCAAAATGAG
>JALWPC010000337.1 GCA_026995265.1 Paracoccaceae bacterium | reverse complement strand
GGAGGGAGCGATGTTGTGCGCTTCATCCACCACCAGAACATCATAGCGGCGCGGGTAAGTCACCTCGGTGGGGAGCGTTTCTCGAAACAAGCGCATGGGACGATCGCGCTTGATAAAATCAATCGAAGTGGTAACTGCTCAGCCTGGAAAGGCAATGCGCTACTGAAGGAAATCTGGGCAGAAAGGCTCACCGTTCATGGCCGTTACCAATGCATCGAAGGCCCGTTGTCCGTTCTTTCTGGCAGTGGAGATATAGCTGCGAATCTGGCAGAAAGTCTGCGCTCCCTGTTGCGTACGGAAACAGCCTGACACCTTCTGTTTCAGTTTGACCATCCGCAGGTCTCGTTCGGCCAGATTGTTGTCAAACGGCACATTAAAATCGTCCATAAACGCCAGCACTTCACGCTTGTGACCCTGCAGGCGGTCAAGCAGGTTTTTGGGCTTGCTCTGTTTCTTCCGTCCCCGCTTCTTCTTCACCGGTGGGTCGGGGGGCGGATGGTTCGCTTGAAGCCCCTGAATGATCAGTTCGTCGTATCGGGCCTCGAAATCGTCTCGCTGCTGCTCGCTCAGGGCAGTTTGGCCTTGCTGCTTTGCCTTCTCCACCACTCCCTTGATTTCCACCAGCAGTTCGATCATCTTGCCAGCCCATTCCTGCTCGTATCGCTCTTCGATAAACACCAACTCCCGCAGGTGATGGGCGTTACAGCGTGCATGTTCCAAATCTGGGTATTGGTCATAGGAACTGAAGCCGTCATGAACAGCCCATCCCTTACGCCGTGGCAAGATGTTGATCTCATCTAACGCCTTCCGACCCCGCTTGGCATGCACCTCCAGACAGGTTGCCCGTTCTGTGCTCGCTACATGCACCCAGTGCAACTTCCCCTCTGCCCGCAGCCCCGTTTCGTCGCAGTGTACGGGCTCCTCTGTCTCCACCAGGTACGCTTTCACCGCCTCGTTGATGGACGCAACCTGCTCTTCTGTCTCCCGACTTGCCGCCACGATCGTCGCTTCACTGGGCGCATGGCCATACAGGTCAAACAAAATCTCGCATGTGCGCTCCAATGGAATGTGGTGGTTCTGGTTGAAGTACACCCCCTGCGCCTTGATCCGCACTCCGTACTGCGCCGCCTGGGTCACCCCGGCCGGAAACTCGCCCTTGTTCACCTTGCCGCACTGTGGACACTGCTTGATCTCCGC
>JALWPC010000336.1 GCA_026995265.1 Paracoccaceae bacterium | reverse complement strand
TCGAAATTCTGGCGCCGTTTTAGAAAGGCTGGTTAGATGAAAAAACTATTGCCAATTATATTGTTGCTATTAGGGGCGGGGGGCGGCGTAGGCGCGGGCCTGTTCTTGCGCCCGCCTTCACCCGAACCCGAAACAATGGCACAATCCCCCTGTCTCGCAGAGGACACCGCTTGCGAAGGGCAAGCGCCAACCGGTGAAAGCCCGGGAAATACCGAAGAAGTGGCGAGTTCCGGCCATTCGCCGGAAGCCCCGGGCGAAAACCCCGCACCGGAGGCCGCGAGTGGCGGTCATGGCGGCGAGGCTTCGCCCGAAGGTGGTGGCGGGCCGGAATATGTAGCCCTTCAACGGCAAATGATTGTGCCGATTGTCAGCGATGACCAGGTGATCTCGCTGGTGGTGCTGTCTCTTTCGGTGGAAGTCGAAGCGGGCTATAGCAGCGAGGTTTATGACCGTGAACCCAAACTGCGCGATGCTTTCCTGCAAGTGTTGTTTCGTCACGCCAACACTGGCGGTTTTAGCGGGGACTTTACTTCGGGTGAAAAAATGGCAGACCTGAGGCGGGCACTCAACAGTGCTGCCGCGCAAGTGCTGGGACCGGTGGCAATTCAGGTGCTGGTCACCGACATTATGCGACAGGCGACCTAAGCCCCCAGCCAGCGTGCCTTTCCCTCCGGGAGGCTAAAGCCCCCCTCGGGAAAGGCA
The DNA here is from genome assembly GCA_026995265.1 of Paracoccaceae bacterium. Classification (GTDB taxonomy): domain Bacteria; phylum Pseudomonadota; class Alphaproteobacteria; order Rhodobacterales; family Rhodobacteraceae; genus UBA3077. The sequence goes on along the minus strand of JALWPC010000336.1, from coordinate 4,435 downwards.
GGTTTTTGCATGCAAAAACCAATAGCCCTGACGGGCTATCGCCTCGCTATGCTCGGCGGCGATTGGGGCGAGGTTCGGTCACAGGCTGACGCCTTTGAAGGGGGGTGAATGGCGCTTGCGCCAGAGGGGGGATAACATCCCCCCTGCCGATGGCGAAGCCGAGGCCATGCCCAACTGCCGGGCACGTTTTGCGCAGCAAAACGGCGGCCGGCAGGCGGGAGAGCTACGTTTGGAGCGGGGGGCTGCGGGTTAGGCCGAGAGCCTCCAACTCCTCTTCAACCCCGTCCAGAAAATTATCGGGGAAGGCCCCGAAGCTTTCCATCCACAGGCTGGCGGCACCAAGGGCGTTTGGCTCCAACTGGCAGATTTTCTCGCGCCCCTGTTTGACCTGCCGCACCAGCCCCGCCCGGGTCAGCACCCGCAGGTGCTTGGACACCGCCGCCAGCGACATCTCGTAGGTTTGGGCCACCTGCTTCACCGTCATGTCCTGCTCCAGAAGTTGGCGTAAAATGGCGCGGCGGGTTGGGTCGGCGAGGGCGCTGAAGGCGAGGTCCAACGGATTTTTGGAAATATCAACCATATGGTTGACTATCACATGGCGGAAGAAACGGTCAACCAGGCGGTTCAGCGTTGCGCTGCAGACGCGGCGAAAAAACTTTTGTCTTAGCCTGTGCAAGGGTGTCGCATGTGCTTAAATAGATAGCAAAAACAACACATTAGATATATTCTGCCTTGGTAAACCATTCCTTGACTTGCGGCGAATCCCCCCATAATGTGCGCCCAAATCCCGCGCATGGGGAATCTTGTGCTGCACTGTGAAGGGGCGAGGCGCGATGAGCGATGAACCAGACCCTGACCGCCTGAAGGCGTTGGCTGAAAAGCTGGAGGCCGCGCAGGCACCCAAGGCACGCAAGAAACATGGCGGCGGGAAATACTCCGGCGCCGGTCAGGCCTGGCAGGTGGTGGTCGAGCTCACAACGGGCATGGTCATCGGTGTGCTGATCGGCATGGGGTTGGATGCGGTAACAGGGCTCGCGCCGGTGTTTATCGTGGTGTTTACATTGCTGGGATTCGCGGCGGGGGTGCGGGTGATGATGCAAACCGCGGCGAGCTACCAGAAGAAGGCCGAGGCGGAAGCCTTGGAAGATAACAACAGCCCCGAGGGGCGGACGTAGGACAGAGGACAGATCGTGGCCGGAGAAGCTGAAGAAGCAACCCTGAACATCCACCCGATGGAGCAATTCGAGGTTAAACCCCTGTTTGGGGATGGCCCCATACACTGGTATACCCCCACCAACGTGACCCTGTGGCTGTTTATCGCCATTGTCGCGATTGTGCTGCTGATGGTTATGGCGACCCGCGGGCGCGCCGTGGTGCCCAGCCGCGGGCAATCGGTGGCAGAGGTGATCTATACCTTTGTGCGCACCATGATTGTCGACATCACCGGCGAGGCGGGGCTGAAATATTTCCCCTATATCATGACGCTGTTTCTGCTGATCCTGTTTGCCAACGTGCTGGGCCTGCTGCCCTATAGCTTCACCGTAACCTCCCACGTGGCGGTCACCGGCGTGCTGGCCATTCTGGTGTTCACCGCGGTTACGTTGATCGGCTTTGTCGTCAACGGCACCAAATTCCTGAAGATTTTCTGGATCTCGGAAGCCCCGCTGGCCTTGCGGCCCATTCTGGCGGTGATCGAAATAATCTCTTACTTTGTGCGCCCTGTCAGCCACTCCATTCGTCTGGCGGGGAACATGATGGCGGGCCACTCGGTGATCGAGGTGTTCGCGGGCTTTGCGGCGGTGCTTGTCGCCAAAACGCCGCTGGGCGTGGGCCTGTTGGCCCCCGTTGTGGCGATCATGGCGGTTTACGGGCTTGAAGTGCTCGTGGTCACCATTCAGGCATATGTATTCACTATTCTGACCTGTGTTTACCTTAACGATGCATTGCATCCGGGGCACTAGGCAGACCATCTTTCCAGCTATTCCAAAAAGGAGAACTCAAAATGGAAACAGCAGTATCTGGCGATCTCGTTCACATGGGCGCACTCATTGGCGCGGGCCTGGCCTGCACCGGCATGGGTGGCTCGGCCATCGGCATTGGCCACGTGGTGGGTAACTACCTCTCGGGCGCCCTGCGCAATCCCGCAGCCGCCGGCGGCCAGACAGCCACCATGTTCATTGGTATCGCATTCGCCGAGGCCCTCGGGATCTTCTCGTTCCTGGTTGCGCTTCTGCTGATGTATGCACAGGGCTTCTAAGCTGGCAGAGCAAAAACCGGGGCCTCGGCAAGAGGCCCCATGTTTGGCGAGCGGCATAAAACACCGCTCATCCTAGCTTACGGGGGTTGCAGTGGAAACTGAAGTAGCACAACACGCCGGGGGCATGCCCCAGCTCAATTTCGAGACCTTCCCCAACCAGATTTTCTGGTTGGCCGTGGCGCTCGTTATTGTCTTTTTTATCGTATCCAGGTTGATTTTGCCGCGGATCGGCGGAGTGCTTGAAGAGCGCCACAGCATGATCAGTGGCTATCTGTCCCAGGCCAGCGAGTTCAGGCAGCAGGCCGAGCAGGCCAAGGCCGATTACGAGGCCGCACAGGCCGAAGCGCGGGCCGAGGCGCAGCGCATTGCCGCCGAGGCCAAGGCGGCGATTCAGGCAGACCTCGACAAGGCCATTGCCAAGGCGGATGCCGAAATTGCCGCAAAAACCGCAGAATCCGAAAAGGCGATTGCCGAAATCCGGGCGAATGCGGTGGAAAATGTGCACGCGGTGGCTACGGCCACAGCGGCCGAAATCGTTGCCGCGCTTATGCCCTCTGTTGCCGACGAGGCCGCGGTGGCCAAAGCGGTTAACGCACAGATGAAAGGCTAGACCCATGCGCAATTCTTTTGTTATCGCCTGCGGGCTTGCGGCGCTGGCGTCTCCGGCCCTTGCCGCCGAAGGTGGCATGTTTTCGCTGAACAACCCGCTTTTCGTGGTCAGCATTTCCTTCATCGCCTTTGTGCTTTTGGTCGTCTACCTCGGGGTTCACAAGATTGTGGCCAAGATGCTGGACGCGCGAGCCAAGGGCATTAGAGACGAGATCGACGAAGCCCGCAAGCTGCAAGAAGAGGCCAAGCAGGTGCTGGCCGATTTCGAGCGTAAGCGCAAAGAGGTCGCGGAGCATTCGGAGGCCGTCGTGGCCCAGGCCAAGGCCGATGCAGAAATTGTGGCCGAGCAAGCCAAGGCCGACCTGAAAGACACCATCGCCCGCCGTCTGGCCGCGGCCGAAGACCAGATCAAATCCGCTAAAGATGCGGCGGTGCGTGAGGTGAAAGACAAGGCTGTCGCCGTAGCAGTGGCCGCTGCCAGCGACGTGATCAGTAAAGGCATGGCGGCAAAAGATGCCAATGCATTGATTGATGCAGCGATCAAGGACGTGGGCTCAAAACTGCACTAAGCCTTTCTGAATGCTTACTAAAAAGGCTCTGCATTTGCGGAGCCTTTTACTTTGCCGCCAGTTTCCGGGGCCAAAGCCCCGGACCGCGCCTCGCCTTCGGCTCGGCAAGCGGCGCGTCTGGCACTGCACAGCCTTGAAAGTTTATACCCGCGCCGCGTTACTAACATTGTGCTTGTGGCTGGAGCTGAAAGGGGGGCGCTGCCCCCCTCGCTTTGCTCACCCCCCGAAGTATTTCTGAAAAATAGAAGCTGGATAGACTTCTATTTTTCAGAAATACTCTGGGGTGAATGGCGCTTGCGCCAGAGGGGCAAAGCCCCTTTTCGATGTTAAAGGTGGGCGCAAATTCTGGCTTTGCGCTCCGATGCACCCTAGGTGCATCGTGCCCGAAGCGAGGGGGGCTGACAGGGGGCGGCACGTCCCCGCCTCAGCTCCCCGAGCAAGGGCATTTCTAGCGGTTGGGCGTGATGTAAATCTCCACACGCCGGTTTTGCTGGCGACCGGCAGCGGTTGCATTGGAGGCAACAGGGTTGTTTTCACCTTGTCCATAGGCCCGCAGGCGGCTGCTTGCGACACCCGCATTCAGCAGCACGGAACGGACGCTGAACGCACGGCGTTCGGAAAGCTGCTGGTTATAGCCCGGCGACCCGGTAGAGTCCGTATGGCCGACGATTTCAACCGTGGTGTTCGGATATTGCTGCAGGTTTTGGGCCAATGCATTCAATGAGCTTATAAAGCTGGATTTGAGGCGGGCGCTATCAACAGGGAAGGTGATGGCCTCGGGGAGGGTCACGATGAGCTGGCTGCCGGTGTTTACAATAGAAACACCCGAGTTGCCCATTTGCTGGCGCAGGGCCGCCTCTTGGCGGTCGAGATCATCACCAATAGCGCCGCCGATGGTCGCCCCGATGAGCCCGCCAACAACCGCCCCGCGGCTATCGCCACCGATGGCGCGGCCAAGCACCGCCCCGATGCCCGCCCCGGCGGCAATGCCGGTTGCGGT
>JALWPC010000335.1 GCA_026995265.1 Paracoccaceae bacterium | reverse complement strand
TTCTTTACTGTTAGATATCCTCCTTTTTTATGAGATACCCAATCTTTAGGAGGTACTATCATAGGAAGATATGAAGCCATAGTAGGAGGTATATAGTATGTATCATTTAGGAATGCTATAGCCTCATCTGAAAACTTTATATAGAATGTAGCATATCTATCTATACCTTTCCTCCATAACTTAGTTTGCTCTATAATATTAGCACCACTCTTAATAACTAAATCTATAAGAATAGCTCCTGTTCTCATATCCTCAGCATTACTTACACCTAGTCTCATCTCTTTAAACTCATCAAGATGGTCTTGTATTAGCTCTCTCTTTCTTCTAGCTGATGCTCTTTTAAATTGATTACCTAGATAAGCTATTAGTTTAGGATTATTTTCTTTAGCTATCTCAAATAGATTTACATCTTTAAGTGCTGCTACTATACTTCCTGTTAATGTTACTAGTTTAATAGCATTATTATGTTGAGCTAATTTCTTTACTAATACTTGTAATATAGTATATGTTAATTTATCTACATCCCCACTACATAAGTATATAATATATTGCTGTGTTTTATGGGAATGTCCTTTTAAATTAGTATCAAAATACTCTTGTATCTTATCTCTTACAGGATAATATGAGGCTTTAATTAGAGCATTACCAAATTTAGTAGTATCAAATCTACCTTGTTCAATAGCTTTAGTTAAGTCTCTAAATTCTTTTCTAGATAAAATATCTACAGCTTCTTTCTCTAATCTCTTTTGTTCCTCATATAATTCTGTACTCATAATATCTCTCCACCAATTACATTATTACTAACAGATACTAACCAATCTTCATAGTGCCAATTACTTCCTTTTAGACGGTATATTAAATAACCATCAAAAGACTCTCCAGGCTCATCTATAGTATAGATAACTCCTTTTTTCCCTAGAGCACCATACTCTTCTATCTCTTCTTCTGTTACATTAGCTCTTATCTTAACTCTTTGTCCTTCTTTATACTTGTGCATGACTACCTCCTATGCTACCCATTCAGATATTATCTCTGCTTTATTATAGATATCCTTATTAAATCCATTCTTAACATACATAATAATATCTTGTTCAATAGTATTATCATCAAGATAAATACAGTCTACTACAGTTCTTTTATAATGTGTAGGTACTCCTTCTAACCTATCTAGTTTTCTAAGTTCCTCTTCAGATACAGCA
>JALWPC010000334.1 GCA_026995265.1 Paracoccaceae bacterium | reverse complement strand
TCGGGCTCCACGAGGTCGGGCAGCATGGCATTGGCAAACACGATGATATATTCCGCGCCGACAAAGGCGGCAATGAAGGATATATACACGATCATGTAGCTGTCCATGCCCGGCGCGGCCCACCACAGCCCGTAAGCCCCGGCCGAAAACAGCGCGCCAAAGGCAAAAAGCCACGGCTTGCGCGGGCCGGTTTTGTCGGCAATCGCGCTAACCACTGGCGCGCTGAAGGCCACCAGCACCCCGGCGATGGCCACCAGATAGCCCCAGGTGCTCTGCCCGGCGGCCTTGTCGTCAAACAGGGTATTGGCGAAATACGGGGCAAAAATGAAGGTGATCACCAGAGTGTGGAAGGGCTGCCCCGCCCAGTCAAACAGCATCCAGCTCCAGATACCCTTTTTCGATGTCCGTTCAAACATGGTGCCTCCCTCGTGTTTTGGCCATTAGACGGGGAACGCGCCTATAATTCAAGCGCTGATTTGCAACGCGCGTGCCCTGCTCCCCGTGCGCGGCCCAAAGGCCCCGGGCGTGCCTTGCCTTCGGGGCGGGCAGGCCCACCCGCTCAGACAAGGCAGGTTTTTGCAAGCAAAAACGGGGGCTGGCCTCAAACCTCCGGCGGCCACGCGCGCGCATTTTCCGCCGCCACCCAGGCCTCCACCCAGTCCGGCAGCGCGGGGTTCCAACCGCCCAGCCCCATGGCCGTCAACACCTCCGCCGTTGGCACAATCCCGTTTTCACCCACCACTGCCACGCGGTAAACCACCGAAGAGAGCGCCTCGCCCCCCTTCCACATGCTTTGCTGCAACAGCAGAAAGCGCCCGTCATGGCCGATGGCTTTCGAGCGCATCTCGAAGCGGTCGAACATCACCACCCGACGCCGATAGCGCGCCGTTACCCCCGCCATGGTCATGCTCCATCCATTGGCCCTCAGCGCCTTGATCAACCCCATGCGCTTGGCCAGTTGAATGCGCCCGAGGTCGTAAAGCGTCAGCGTCCTGCCGTTGTTGAGCTCCCGCCACAGGTCAAGGTCTATGGGCCAGCAGCGATGCTGCGAGATATGCGGCTCGCCGGGGGCAAGCGCGGGCGCGTTGCGGTGCTTGAGATAGTGATAGACAAAGCGGATAACCGGATACATGCTGACCTCCACGTAAACCATTGGCAAAGCCGCCCTGCCTTGGCAAGCCTTTACCTAGGGTCAGGCCC
>JALWPC010000333.1 GCA_026995265.1 Paracoccaceae bacterium | reverse complement strand
ACCATCAGCCAGCCCTCGGTGGTGGCGCAAATGACGCAAGCGCTCAACGTCACCCCGCGCTGCAAGGTGCTGGAAATCGGCACCGGTTCCGGCTATCAGGCCGCCATCCTCGCCAAGCTCACGCGGCGCGTATACACTATTGAGCGCTTCCGCCCGCTGGCGCGGCGCGCCACCAAACGCCTAGAAGCCCTCGACCTTGGCAACGTTACGGTGGTGACGGGCGACGGCTCGCTGGGCCTGCCTGCCCAATCGCCCTTTGACCGCATCCTGCTCACCGCCGCCTCGGAAGACCCGCCCGCGCTCCTCTTGCAGCAGCTTCGCGTTGGCGGCATCATGGTGCTGCCCGTCGGCCAGTCCGACACGCTTCAAACATTGATTAAAATCGAAAAATCGGATAAGGGTCTGGAATATACAGAATTGGGCGAGGTGCGATTTGTGCCTCTCCTTGAGGGAATTGCGGAAGATATCGCATAGCCTCACCGAGCATTAACAACCGGAGAACCGGTGTAAAAATCAAGCTTATACAAGGGCTTAAAAATATGGGCATTTCCAGTTTTCTTAAAATTGGCACGGCATTGACCGTGCTCACCTTCACGAGCGCCTGCCAGAACGGCATTGATCTGGGCCGCCTCGCAACCCCGTTCCGGCACAATAATGACGCCATTCCCTCGATTGACAGGCCAGCGGCAGACCGCCGGGGCGTTATCACCTACGAGACCTATCAGGTCATCGTGGCGCGAGAGGGCGACACCATCGCCAGCATGGCGCAGCGTGTGGGCCTCTCCGCCTCAGAACTCGCCAACGCCAACGGCCTGCCCGAGAGCTACATCCCCCGTGCCGATGAAGTCCTTGTGCTGCCACAAAATGTTGGTGGCGCGCTTGTGACCTCGCCTTCCGGCTGGTCGGCCGACATCGCCGAGTCCGCGATTGAAAATGCCGCACCGCGCAGCCAGCCCGCCGAAGTCGGCTCCCCCACCGAGCCCCTGCGCCATCGCGTGCAGGCCGGTGAAACCGCCTATGAAATCGCCCGCCAGTATAACGTGTCGGTGACCGCGCTGGCCTCGTGGAATGGCCTCGGGCCAGACCTTGGCGTTCGCATCGGCCAGCAACTCATCATCCCCGTTGCAGATACCAACAATATCGCCACGCCGCCACAGGCTCCGGCCCCGACACCGGCCCCTGTGACACCCCCGCCCGCCCGC
>JALWPC010000332.1 GCA_026995265.1 Paracoccaceae bacterium | reverse complement strand
GACGAGGGGCGGTTTATCTTCCACGCCCACACCACCGACAAGCTGCTGCTGCTCGGCGATAATGGCCGCTTTTACACCTTCGCCGCCGCAAACCTGCCCGGCGGGCGCGGCATGGGCGAGCCGGTGCGGCTGATGGTGGACCTCCCGAATGAGTGCGAGATTGTTGACCTGTTTATCCACCAGCCGGGCCGCGAGTTGATCGTGGCCTCAAGCGCCGGGGATGGGTTTGTGGTGGCCGAGAATGACGTTGTCGCCCAAACCCGCAGCGGCAAGCAGGTGCTGAACGTAAAGGGCGAGGTGCGGGCGCGGGTGTGCAAGCCCGTGGTCGGCAGCCATATCGCCTGTGTGGGGATTAACCGCAAGCTGCTGGTTTTCCCCGCCGCCGACCTGCCGCGCCTTGGGCGGGGCAAGGGGGTTCGCTTGCAGAAATATGCCGATAAAGACGGCGAGCTTTCGGATGTTAAAAGCTTCAATCTGGAAGACGGGTTGCAATGGCTCGACAGCGGCGGGCGCACCCGCACCGTGACCGAGCTTAATGAGTGGCAGGGCAAACGCGCCGCCGCTGGCCGCATGGCCCCGAGGGGCTTTCCGCGGGATAACAGGTTTAATCTTTAGGCATTATGCCAAGGCTGCGGCCATAGTCCACATAGCAGGTTTTGCTCCTGAAGCGCTCCCGCCGCTCGGGGTCTATTTCGGCGGGGTTCACGGGGTAGCTTGTGACCCCTGCGCCCTCGACAATCCGGTTCATGAGGTTAAAGAGGCCGCAAACCTGCACCGCATCAAACAGCGCCACCTCAGACCAGCCCGCTTTATAAACCGCCTCTGCATCGGCCTCGACCATGCGGGCCGGTGTGAGGGTGAGCTTGCCCGCATAGGCCAGCACGGGTTTGAGCTTTTCGTCTACGGGCGAGGTTTCCAGATCCGCCACCATCGCCTCGATTGTGCGCTGATCAATGCCAAACGCCATGGAAATCGCCGTATGCGCCCCCGTGCAAAAGGCACAGGCGTTGAGGCCGGAGACATAGGCCGCGATCAGCTCCCGCTCGCCCACGCTCAGGTCACTCGGGCCACGCAGCAGGGTGTCATGGTAGTGCATGAGGGGCGCGATATGGGCGGGGAAGGCTTGCAAGACATCGCCGAGAACGGGGACTTCGGGGAGGGAGGGGAACAGGCGTTTCATGGGGGCTCCTTGGGGTTTTGGGC
>JALWPC010000331.1 GCA_026995265.1 Paracoccaceae bacterium | reverse complement strand
CGCTCGCAATGAACTGTGCTTGCTGTCAAGCAAATTCCACCGAAAAAGGCCGATTCGTTGTCGCCACCGCGAAGGCTTGTCTTAGCAGCTTATGCGCGATGGCAATGTTAATCACCTTCTGTGGTTTGCCTGCCGCTTTCAAACGCGTATAGAGTGCCCTGCAGGCTGGATTGCAGCTTTTTGCCGTCCAGCTGCACAGGTACAGCAACTGCCGCATCCGACCTTGCCCCAGCTTGGCTATTCCGCCTTTGCCCTTAACGGAAGTGCCTGACTGGAAGGTTGTCGGACTCACTCCAATGTATGCACAGAGCGCTTTGACCGCTTCGAAACGGCTGAAAGCATCGGTCACAATGATCAACTCAATGGCGGTCTTCGGTCCCACCGAGGGAATCGTGAGCAAGCGTTCATACAAGTCACGAAAAGACTTTTTTACCAACACCTCCAGATGCTGTTCGCAGGCCTTGATCTGCTTGTCCAGCTGTCGAGACTGCGCCGTCATCTGCTTAGTGACAAAGGCATTGGGCCTGGTGTGGTGTGCGTGAGCCTCCTGACGGTTCACCAGGCGGGTCCGTTCCCGAATCAGGTCATCCAGCCACCCATGGGCTTGCTGGAGTTCCTGGATTTCGCGGGTCGATGGTGACCAGGTGGTCAATTCATGTTGCTCACCATAGCGCCGGATTAAGGCTGCATCGGCCTTATCACTTTTCACTCGTGACAACTGCATCTGGGAAAACCGCTTGATGATCAAGGGGTTGATCACGCTCACGGCCCGACCGGCCTCATGCAACTTAAGCGCCAGCCGAGCATGGTAAATCCCCGTCGCTTCCATCACATAGTGCGCCTCCTCGGGCGTCTGCTCCAGCAGGGCCTCGATCCCTTCATCTGTGTAGGCATACTGCCGATGCTCATCTCGCCCTGCACCTTGCCAGGCCGCATCAAACGACGCCTTACTAACATCAATACCAACAATCATCATAAAGAACCTACCTGTCGTGACAATGAAGAACCAACCACTTACACTTCCACCAATCCTGAATGCGGGGTCATGCCCCAATGAACTGTCCGGAATCGGTAAGGGCAGAGAAAGGCGGCCCACATTGCGAACAGCCTCCAACGACTCATGACGATGACGGCCTCAACCCTTTCTCCTGGCTCCCTGCGAATATCCTATCCTCAGCGAGCTGTTTCAAGCATAGGATGACG
>JALWPC010000330.1 GCA_026995265.1 Paracoccaceae bacterium | reverse complement strand
CATGCAGTCAGTCGTGCTGTCAGTCCTGCAGTCAGTCCTGCAGTCCTGCAGTCAGTCATGCAGTCAGTCCTGCAATCATGCAGTCAGTCATGCAGTCAGTCCTGCAGTCTTGCAGTAAGTCATGAAGTCAGTCCTATAGTCATGCAGTCAGTTAAGCAGTCATGCGGTCAATCATACCGTCAAGCTGTCATGCAGTCCGTCATGCCGTGATGCAGTCAGGTAGTCAATCAGGCCGTCATGCTGTCATGCATTTAGTCATGCAGTCAGTCCTGCAGTTATGCAGTCAGTTATGAAGTCAGTCCTATAGTCATGCAGTCAGTCAAGCAGTCATGCAGTCAATCATGCCGTCAAGCTGTCATGCAGTCCGACATGCCGTGATGCAATCAGGCAGTCAATCAAGCCGTCATGCAGTCATGCAGTCAGTCATGCATTCTGTCCTGCTTTCAAGCAGTCATTCATGTATTCAGACATGCAGTCATGCAGTCAGTCGTGTTGTCAGTCATGCAGTCATGTAGTCAGTCATGTAGTCAGTCCTGCAGTCATGCAGTCAGTCATGTAGTCAGTCATGCAGTCATGAAGTCAGTCATTTAGTCAGTCATGCAGTCATTCAGTCAGTCATGCTGTCAGTCATACAGTCATGCAGTCATGCAGTCAGTCATGCAGTCAGGCAGTCATGCAGTCAGTCATGCATTCATTCAGTCATTCAGTGAGTCATGCAGTCATGCAGTCATGTAGTCAGTCATGCTGTCATGCCGTCATGCTGTCAGTCAAGCTGTCATGCAGTCATGCAGTCAGTCATGCCGTCTTGCAGTCATGCAGTCAGTTATGCATTCTGTCCTGCTTTCAAGCAGTCATTCATGTATTCAGACATGCAGTCATGCAGTCAGTCGTGTAGTCTGTCATGCAGTAATGTAGTCAGTCATGTAGTCAGTCCTGCAGTCATGCAGTCAGTCAAGCAGTCAGTCCTGCTGTCATGCAGTCAGTCATGCAGTCATGCAGTCAAGCAGTCAGTCATGCCGTAATCCAATCACGCAGTCAGTCATGCCGTCATGCCGTCATGCAGTCATTAATGCTCTCATGCAGTCATGCAGTCAGTCATGCCGTCACGCAGTCATGCCGTCCGTCATGCCGTGATGCAGTCAGGCAGTCAATCAAGCCGTCATGCAGTAATGCAGTCAGTAATGCCGTCATGCAGTTGTGAAGTG
>JALWPC010000329.1 GCA_026995265.1 Paracoccaceae bacterium | reverse complement strand
CATGATGACCTTCAGTCTCGCGTCTTTCTCCAACAGCCTCTTTCGCATTCTCGAAAAGGGTCAGGAAAATGCTGCCAACCTGTTCCACATCGCCCCGGCATGTCACACCTCCGGCATCTTCCGCGATGCAGATATCCGCCTCTGGCAAGGCTTTTTCCGCAAGGGTCAACAAGAGCTCACGGACGGAGAAAAGCTCATTTGCGCCGTCCTCGCCGTGCGCATACAACCGCAACAGTCCAACATAGCTACTCGCTTTCTGCGCCGCATTGATGATGGACTGCACGTCGTCTGCATCGTATTCCTCCTTCATGTGCAGCATCTCCGCGCTTCCCAGCACAACCTGCATGTCATTGTTGATGCGATGCGCCATGCCGCCAGCCACCGTCCGCGCCACATCCTGCCGGGACTGTTCGGCCGCCTCGCGAATCAGCATGCGGCGAACATCCGCCTCCCGTCGGTTCACATGATAGGCAATGACCGCGCAAACCAACGTCAGCGCCAGCAGATTCACCGACTCTACCGAGGAATAGACCGATCTGCCGGAAAATTGATCCCACAACAGCGCCAAAAGCACGAAGACCATCACGAAAACCTGCCACCGCATGGCGCGAAACGGGTCGAAAATGGCCGACGCCACCATGGTCAGCACAGGCAACCAATAGGCGGCTTCGGGATAAGCGGGCAGCATGGAAAGCATGCCGGTGCTCCCAACCGCCATCGCGGCATGGTAGGCGCCCTGCCCGGGGCATTCGCGCCGGAAAACAAGAAACTGCACAGAAAACATGGCCGCCATCACGACCTCAATGAATGCCTTGCCATTCCGGCCGCCATGAAAGTCGTAAATGGCAAAACAAACGGTGATCATGATGCCCAGCAAGCAAAGCGCCCGAAACACCTCGGCCGCGTGGTGGTCAATCACACTCCTGTCCGGGTTCAACACCCTCCCCTTACGAACCGCGCCCTACGCCTTGCGGTAGATTTCCGCTCCGCCCTGCTGGAAGGCCTCGGCCTGCTCCTTCAGCCCCCGCTCGATGGCCTCGCCCGAGTCCAGACCCTGCCGCTCGGCATACTCGCGCACGTCCTGCGTGATCTTCATCGAGCAGAACTTCGGGCCGCACATCGAGCAGAAGTGCGCCACCTTGGCGGACTCCTTCGGCAGCGTCTCATCGTGGTAGGCGCGAGCCGTGTCCGGATCGAGGCTGAGGTT
>JALWPC010000328.1 GCA_026995265.1 Paracoccaceae bacterium | reverse complement strand
ACCCGAGCGCCCACACAAGTTATCTGTTCTTCGTTCTTAAAGAGCTTAAACGGCAACCTCAGTCACCGCGCCAACATCTCGTTGGCGAGCAGGCCATTATATCGACCCAAAACCTCCTGTCAACAACTCAGGAAAAATCTCTTCCCACAAGCCCGGCCTCCATGACCAAGGCGGCGCATTATACGCCCCATTCCCAACCTGTCAACTACCTTCCGCTTCAACCAAAATCAACTCGCTTCCAGTAGCCACGCCGCAGCCAGTCAACAACCGCTGCAGCCAGCAGGGAGCGCGCATTATAGCCATGCGCCAACGCCGGTCAAGCTTTTTTGCGTGGTTTTTTCTGCCGGGTCTCGCTACTGGCACCTCCCTTGAAAAGCGGGGAAAACGCTACCATCTTGGTGCGTACTGTGCTATACATTAGCGTTTACTAAATTTATATTGCTGCCAGCGTGCGCCGCACCTGACCGACGGGAGAATTGTCATGGCCTTAGATGAAGCAACCAAGCAACGCATTGAACAGATACTGGAGAGCAAGCCGGTGGTGCTGTTCATGAAGGGTACACCCCAGATGCCACAATGTGGCTTTTCCGCAACCACGGCCGGCATACTGGACACCCTGCTGGACGACTATGCCCATGTCAATGTACTCGCTGATCAGGAAATTCGCGAGGGCATCAAGGCCTATGCCAACTGGCCAACCATCCCCCAACTCTACATCAACAAGGAGTTTGTCGGCGGTTGCGACATCGTCACCGAGCTGTACAACTCCGGCGAGCTGCATGAAATGCTGGGCATGGAAAAACCGGACCGCACTCCGCCGGAAATCCAGATCAGTGACAAGGCCGCCGAGGCCATCAAGGCCGGCATCCAGGGCCAGCAGGGGGATCTCCATTTGAGCATCGACAAGCACTGGCAGCACCAGTTCACCATCCAGCCGGCCAAGCCCCACGAGATCAAGGCCAGCGCCAATGGCATTGATATCTACATGGATGTGGCCACGGCGCAGCGGGCCAAGGGCTTGTCCATTGACTGGGTGGACAGCTTCCAGGGTAGCGGCCTGAAGATCGACAACCCCAATGCACCCAAGCCCGTCAATCAGTTGTCGGCCACGGAGCTGAAGGCCATGATGGACAAGGGCGAACCTCTGCACCTCATCGATGTACGCCCGGAAAGTGAGCGTGCCATCGCCGTGCTGCCCAATGACGAAC
>JALWPC010000327.1 GCA_026995265.1 Paracoccaceae bacterium | reverse complement strand
GTGGTCGGGCTGGATGGCTATGGGCTGAGCATCGTTGAAACGCGCCGCATCGAGGGGGTTTGAATGGCGGTAGAGCATGATGTAATGGCGGCCCCGAGCTTTGCCGAGCCGACACGGGTTTTGATTGTCATGTCGCCCTATTATGGCGCCATTGCCGAGCAGCTTTGCACCGGCGCGCGGGCGGCGATCGAGGCGGCGGGGGCCAGCCATGAAACCGTGGCCGTGCCCGGGGCGCTGGAGATACCCACGGCGATCAGGCTGTGCGCGACCCGGTTCGATGCCTTCGTGGCGCTGGGCTGCGTGGTGCGCGGCGAGACGACCCATTACGAGACCGTGTGCAATGACAGCTCCCGCGGGCTGATGCTGCTCGGCCTTGAGGGCCTGTGCATCGGCAACGGGATTTTGACGGTGGAAAACATGGAACAGGCCATCGTGCGGGCCGACGCCAGCGGGCAAAACAAGGGCGGCGGCGCGGCAGAGGCGGCTTTGCATTTGCTGAGCATAAAGCGGCGCTTTACAACGCCGCCAAAGGGGCATATTGCTCCCGCTTCCGAGCATATTTTAATGGCCGGAGACTCGGACAAAGGAACCGCCTGATGGCCAGCCAGAATGAACGTCGCGCCCGCGCGCAGCAAAAGAAATCCACCGCGCGGCTGTTTGCCGTGCAGGCGCTTTTCCAGATGGAAGCGGGGGATGCGGCGCTGGAGGACGTGCAGGCGGAGTTTGAGACCCACCGCTTTGGCGCGGAGCTTGATGGGGATGTGTATGCCGAGGGCAACCTTGAGCTTTTCCGCACGCTCACCTATCGCGCCGTGGCCGATCAGGCGCGCATCGACAAGCTGACGGACAGTGCCCTGGTGGCTAAATGGCCGATTGACCGGATCGACCCAACCCTGCGGGCGCTGTTCCGCGCGGCGGGGGCCGAGCTGGTAGCCAAGGACACGCCGCCCAAGGTGGCGATCAGCGAGTTTGTCGACATTGCCAAGGCGTTTTTCCCTGAGGGGAAAGAGGCGAAATTCGTGAATGCGGTGCTCGACCACATGGCGCGGGATGTGAACCCTGAGGCATTTGCGCCCAAGGCTTGAGCCCATCGGGCCGTGCTGACACGGCCTGCCGCTGGTGAGTGGGGGGCCTTGCGCCTCCCCGAACCAGCGGCACCTCTGGAGGTTCAGCCTTCGCAAAAGGTGCGTGGAGACCACGCACCCTACG
>JALWPC010000326.1 GCA_026995265.1 Paracoccaceae bacterium | reverse complement strand
ATTTTATTGTATTTTTGTGTATAGTATACTCTAGCATATAGGCTAGATAACAAGACACAGGAGGCACCCCATGGGATACCCAACAAAAGTCCAACTCATCCGACGCAAGAAAAGTGCTGATCAGTATTACATCAACTTTCCTACCGCTTTGGCCGAAGCAATGGAATTTGAAAAAGGGGAAATCATTGAATGGGTCATCGAAGACAAGGCCAACATCATTGCCCATCGCAGACAAGTCCCGCCTTCTCCGATCACTGTAAAAAAAACGCTACGCAACTCCTGGCGGGGGTCGAAGCGCTCTTGAGTCAGGCACCGGGGCTTGGCAGCGCGTCGATGCGCGAGCGTGTTCACCGGCATGTGCTAAGCCAGTTGCTCTGCCTGGGGCGCCACACCCTGACCGGTCTGCTTGGAACTTCGGGACGGCTATTCTGCGATTGGAGCGCCGACTACCGCATGTATTCCTCCCGCCGCATCGAGCCTGGAAAGCTGTTTACGCCGGTGCGCCGGGCCTTGAGCGCCAGACTGGCTGCCGGTCAGCCGCTGGTGGTAGCGCTGGATGACACGCAGATACGCAAGAGTGGCCGCAAGACCCATGGTGTGCGATACATGGTGGATCGCATGGGCCCCCGGTTCCAGATCAATCTCGTTAAAGCGCAGCGTTTCATTCAGCTCTCGATGGCCTCTCCAGCCGATAACGGCATGGCCCGGATGATTCCGATCGATTTTGTTCATGCGCCAGCAGTGAAAAAACCACGGCCCAATGCCGATGCGCAGCAACAGGAGGCTTTCCGCAAAGCAAAACGCGAAATGGCGCTCCCCAAGGTTGGGGCTGAGCGCCTGGTCGCTCTTCGAATGGCTATGGACCAGGACGGCCAACAAGAGCGTCCTCTCTGGTCGGTTGTGGATGGGGGCTATACCAACCGAACCTTTCTCAAACACCTGCCCCCACGGACGGTGATGGTGGGACGGATTCGTGCCGACGCCAAGCTCTATCATTTGCCTGCGTCTACCCAAGGCGCACCCGGCCGCAATCGCGTCTATGGACGACGGGCGCCAACCCCGGAAGAACTGCGCCAGGATCGCTCGGTGCCATGGCAAAAAGTAGAAGCCTTTGCTGCCGGGAAAACGCATCTGTTCAAAATAAAGACACTGGCTCCGCTTCGCTGGCGGCCGGCAGGCAAAGCATATACCCTTCGCCTGATTGTCATTGC
>JALWPC010000325.1 GCA_026995265.1 Paracoccaceae bacterium | reverse complement strand
CGTGCGATGTTGCTGGAGAGCAACCGCCAGTTATCCGCACAGCTTTCCAGTGCCTTTTCCAGCGGCACGGCGCGCAACGCGCTGCCTTCGCGGCTCACAAGGCTGAGCCGCTCCAGCTTGGCGATGGCGTCGTCGATTTCAAAGTCGATCACCATATCAAACTGCCCCTTGAACCAGGCTTCGATATGCGCATCCAAGGCATCCATTTCCATCGGTTTCCCGTGGTAATAAAGCAGCGCATAGGCCATGAAGGCCTCTTTCACCTCGGCATCCTCCGAGGCCGCAATCAGGTAGTCAAAGCAGCCTGCATTGGTGTTGAGCTTGTTGCTCAGCGAGTGGTCCGCCAACAGCTTGTGCTGCCGCAGCGAGTGGCGCTCGTAATTCGCCCATTGCCGCAGGCCAAGGCCGATGAACGCCGCCAGCACCGTGCCCGAGGCAATCGCCTTTTTCAGGCTGTCCTCCTCGACCTTCCCCGAGATCCCGAGATAGGCCGCAATCACCAGCAACAGCACCGAAAGCGCCGGAATGATTTTCATCAGCAGCGGCGCTCCGGCGATCACGGTCGAGGCCGCGATCATGCCCTTTTTCAGCCAGCTCACCTGCGCGCGCGCATTCGGGTAAAGAGCCTTGAGGTCGGCCAGCGGGATATTGCGAAACAGCTGCAAATAGGCCGCGCCCTGTCGCAGCCCCGCCCGCTTTATATCTTTCTTGCTGGCATTCATTCCCGGGATCATGGCAAACACCACGTGGTCAAAGGTGGGGATCATCACTTTGCGGCGGCGCAGTCCGAACCACTTGTCAACCTCGGTTTCCACC
This sequence comes from Paracoccaceae bacterium, assembly GCA_026995265.1. Lineage (GTDB taxonomy): Bacteria > Pseudomonadota > Alphaproteobacteria > Rhodobacterales > Rhodobacteraceae > UBA3077. The sequence goes on along the minus strand of JALWPC010000325.1, from coordinate 4,388 downwards.
TCCCGCAGCCCGCGGGCATAGAATTGCACCTTGGAAAACACCTCCGCCTTCACCTTGATTTCCGAGCGTAGCCGCCCCTCTTTGCTGTCGGCCTCTTCCACCTCCGCATTGGTCAGGGGGCGGAAATTGGCGGCGATCATCACCTTGTCGAGTTCGTCGAGAAACTCCTGCCGCTGGGCCTTGCTGGTTTTCAGCGCATCGCTCCCCTTCTGATCAGGGTTCAGGCCCACATACAGCTCCTTGATATGCTCGGAAGTCACGAAAAATTCCATATGAAACAGCAGCGCCAGCCAGCGGATCAGGCTTGCCATATGGGGGCGGTCGGCATCCTTTAGCGCCTCATGGTGCAGAATGGCCGAAACAATCTCGGATTTGCGCACCGGAATATAATAGTCAAACGCCTCCATGGTCATGGCTCCACCTCCAATGGTGGGCCAAAGCGGGCGCGAATTCTGGCGGCGATCTGGTCGCGGGCTTGCCGGTAGGCGGCGAGCTTTTCCTCACGGCTGCGGCCAAGGCCTGTCGGGTCCATGATCGGCCAGTATTCGACCTCCAGCGCGTAATAGCGGGTATATTCCAGCGCCGCCCGCTGTGCGGCGGGGGAAAGGGCGACGATCAGGTCATAGCCGTCTATCTGGTCGCCCCATTCTTCCATTTCCTCAAAGGACCTCGCCCTGTGTTTTGAAAGGGTTACGCCGATTTCCTCACAGACGGCCACGCTAAACCCGTCCACTTCCATATCATGGCGCACCCCCGCGCTTTGCACGAAAATGCTGGTGCCGTAATCCCGCTTCATTATCCCCTCAGCCATGGGCGAGCGCACCGCGTTGTGGTCACACGCAAACAGCACGGAAGAGGGGCGGTCTACCATGCGCTACCCCTTGAAATGCAAGACGCAAATCAGCGTAAACAGCCGCCGCGCGGTTTTTTTGTCCAGCTTCACCTTGCCTTCCAGCCGTTCCTGCAACACCCGCGACCCCTCGTCATGGATGCCCCGCCGCCCCATATCTATGGCCTCGATCTGCGCAGGCGGCAGGCGCTTGACTGCATCAAAATAGCTCTCGCAAATCTGGAAATAGTCCTTGATCACCTGCCGGAAGGGTGAAAGTGACAGATGAAACTCCCCGAGCTTCTCTTTGGATTCGTTGAGAATTTCAAAAACAAGTCGCCGCTCTATGATCTTGAGGTGAAGTCGAAACGGCCCCTCGGGCGTGCTGCCATCGCGCGCTATCGGCGCAAAACTGTTCTCCTCCAGCAGGTCATAAATCGCTACCCGCCGTTCCTGCTCGATCTCCGGCGTCGGCGCGGGCAGGCCGGTTTCGTCCAGCACCACCTCTATCAGCTTGTTTTTATTCATTCCAAAACCTTTAACTCAAAAGAATATTCCGGTGTTTCACCGAGCCAGTTCTGATATTAAAATTTTCGATTTGCCCCATGACATCAAGCATAACGGTCTCGCCGTCTACGCGATAGTGCCATGGTGGCTCCACGAATGCGCGCCAGAGTTTTTTTCCAGTATCATCCCAAGCCGCCATCTCCAATTCAGCCGATAAAACAACGATGTCGCCAAATTGTTGCCATTGGAAAAATCCGAACTCGGCACGATCTTCCCACAATCGCACTTTTTCAATCAGGTCGTAGCAGAGAAGCCGTTCGCCCGCGCCAATGAACGCCAAATGGGTGTTGGTGGTGATCAGAATCCCAGGGCAAAATGTGTCGCTTGGGCTCGGTATGGATTTTTGAATGACCATTAGGTCCGGATAGGTGTTGGCTTCACTGAATATAGAGTGGGTTACAAATTCGCCTTTGGGGTTTTTAATATCGAACTTTTCAACATATGTTTCGGGACCCGCGCTGCGTGTACCCGAGCAAATATCGCCGATGCCTGAATTGACCCGCCATTTCCCAATTGACACGCTACTCATCATTCAAAGCCTCCAGCCGCGCTAGCACCGACAACCCGTGCGCCTCAAGGCTCTCGGACGCCGCCAGCGTGGCCGCCGCCGGGCCAATGGCGCGCAGGCTGTCCGGTGTCATGCGTGAAATCGTGGTTTTCTTCATGAAATCAAGCACATTCAGGCCAGAGCTAAAGCGTGCCGTGCGCCCCGTGGGCAGCACGTGATTGGGCCCGCCGACATAGTCGCCAATGGCTTCCGGCGTATAGGCCCCGATGAAAATCGCCCCTGCATGGATGCATTTTTCCGCCAGCCCTTCCGCATCGGCCACGCAAATCTCCAGGTGCTCCGGGGCAATCCGGTTGCTCAGCGCCGCCGCCTCGTCCAGATCCCGCACCACAATCACCGCGCCATAATCGGCCCAGCTCCTGCCCGCTATCGCGCGGCGCTCCAGCGTTTCCAGCCGTTTTTCAATGGCTTGGGCTACGGTCTTGCCAAAGGCGGCATTATCGGTGATCAGGATGGATTGCGCGCTTTCATCATGCTCGGCCTGGCTCAGCAGGTCCAGCGCCAGCCAATCAGGGTTATTCGCCGCATCGGCGATCACCAGAATTTCGCTCGGCCCCGCGATCATATCAATGCCCACCTGCCCGAACACCTGCCGCTTGGCCACCGCCACAAAGGCATTGCCCGGGCCGGTGATTTTATCAACCGGCGCAATGGTTTGGGTGCCGTAAGCCATGGCCGCAATCGCCTGCGCGCCGCCGATGCGATACACGGTTTTCACCCCCGAGAGCCGCGCCGCCAGCAGCACCAGCGGGTTAACCTTGCCCTCCGGCGTTGGTGCACAAATCACAAGGTTTTCCACCCCCGCCACCGCCGCCGGAATGGCATTCATCAACACGCTTGAAGGGTAAGACGCCAGCCCGCCGGGAACATACAACCCCGCAGAAGACACCGCCGACCAGCGCCAGCCAAGGCTCGCGCCCGTCGCATCTTCCCAGCGGGCATCCTCGGGCAATTGCTTTTCATGATAGGCGCGAATGCGCGCGGCGGCCAGCTCCAGCGCCGTTCGTTCGGCTGCGGGCACTTTGGCAATTTCGGTGTCTATTTCGATTTGGCTGAAAGCCAGCGTCTCCGGCGTGAGGTCCAACCGGTCAAATCGGCTGGTCATCTCGATCACCGCCGCATCGCCGCGAGTGCGCACATCGGCAATAATGCTGTTGACCGTGTCCAGCACGTCGGCGTCAGATTCCCGCTTGGTGCTCAGGAAGGCGGCGAATTCGGTTTCAAAACTGGTGTCCTTGGTGGATAAAAAAACAGGCATGGAGCTCTCCGGATGGTTTGCCAAACCCTTACCCCGCGCCCGCGCCCTGTGCAAGCGCGCCGCCTGTATTTCCGGTGCTTGCAGCACCGGATCGCGCCTCGCTTCGCTCGGTAGCGGCGCATCAACCATTGTGCTTGTGGCAAGGCCGCACCCGCGCCGCCCGCTACATTCGCATTTGTGGCGGGCTCATTGAGGGGCTTTGCCCCTCTGGCGCAAGCGCCATTCACCCCAGGATATTTAGCCAATTTGGAAAAATGACTTCATTCTTCTTCAAATACTCATCTGTGCTTACCGCAAGCGCAGCATTTGCAGCGCGGCGCGGGCGAGACATTGACAAGCAGTGCAAACGTCGACGCGCCGCTTGCCGAGCGAAGCGAGGCCATGCCCAACTGGCGGCGTTTTGCGAAGCAAAATCGTCCGACAGGCGGGAGGGCTTGGTTTTAGTTAGGCATCTGCTATCGGATGATGCGGCACTTGCTTGGCGCGGGCTAAATATGGGCGGGAGACATCAGTGAGGGTCACGTCAATGCACTCGACCTCGAGGTGGATGGCACCGTCGCCTTGCAAAATCAGGCTCAGGGTGCCAGTGCCATCCTCGGCAGGGGCGAACTCCAGCGCCAGCAGCGCGAAGATTTGTTCTTTGTCGGCGGGGTCCAGCCCCTCGCCGCCGACCTTGAGCGCGCTCTCAATCACAAGGGTGGATTGAACCCGCTCAAAGGGTCGTCCCTGCGCTTCAGCGGCATCTTTATCTTCCCAGCGGAAGCGGTTGATAAGCAACGCAAAACGATGCTTGGAAGGTTGCCAGCTTGTCTCGCCATTCTGCCCTACAGCATCTTGAATGAGCGCCGAGATCACCGCCAGGTCTTCGGTATTTTCAGCCCGAAGGCGCACGGGGTTTTCGGCTCCGTCAGCATAGCGTGCATCCACCATTAGTCTTTCTCCCGCCGTATATCGGCCCCGCAGGTGCCGAGTTTTCGCACCAATTGTTCATAACCGCGATCCAGGTGATATACGCGGCTGACAACGGTTTCTCCCTTAGCGGCCAGCCCCGCCAGAATCAGCGAGACCGAGGCCCGCAGGTCGGTGGCCATAACCGGTGCGCCCTTAAGGGCCGCCACGCCCTTAACCGTAGCCGTGCCCCCGTGCACCTCGATATTGGCCCCCAT
>JALWPC010000324.1 GCA_026995265.1 Paracoccaceae bacterium | reverse complement strand
ATCACCGCGATCTCGCCCTTTTCCACCCCGATGGTGCAGTCATGCAGAATATCGGCCCCCTTGCCGTATCCGCCCGTCATGTTTTCGCCGATCAGGTAGCTCATGCGCTTGCCTTCTTGTTCTTCAGCCCGGTGCCAAGATAAGCCTCGATCACCTGCTCGTTGGATTTCACCTCCTCCGCCGTGCCCTCGGCCAGCACCTTGCCCTCGGCCATGCAGATCACCGGATCACACAAGCGCCCGATGAAATCCATATCATGCTCGATCATGCAAAACGTATAGCCGCGCTCCTGATTGAGCCGCAAAATCGCGTCGCCGATGGTGTTGAGCAGGGTGCGGTTCACCCCCGCCCCGACCTCGTCCAGAAACACGATTTTGGCATCCACCATCATGGTGCGGCCCAGTTCCAGCAGCTTCTTCTGGCCGCCGGAGAGGTTCCCCGCCAGCTCGTCGGCCACATGCGGGATCTCAAGGAATTCGATCACGTCATTGGCCTTGTCCCGCAGGCGCTCCTCTTCGGCCTTTACTTGCTTGCCATGGAACCACGCGCTCCACAGGCGCTCGCCGGATTGCGCAGGCGGCACCATCATCAGGTTGTCCCGCACGGTCAGCGTCGAAAACTCATGGGCGATCTGGAAGGTGCGCAGCAGGCCCTTGCCAAACAGCGCATGGGGCGGCTGCCCGCTCACGTCTTCACCATCCAGAAACACCTTGCCGGAGGTGGGTTTATAGTGCCCCGCCACCACGTTGAACAGCGTGGTTTTCCCCGCGCCATTGGGGCCGATCAGCCCGGTGATGCTGCCCTTATTGATCTCCAGCGACGTGCCATCCACGGCGCGAATACCGCCGAAATGCATGTGCAGGTCTTCCACTCTGATCATCTGTCCCCACCCCTTATGCAAACAGCCCGGCGATACGCCGGGCTGTTTATTGTTTTAAGTGAACACCTTAGCGGATGCGCAGCACTTTGAACTTGCCGTCTTCAACCACATACTCCTGGTAAGAGCCAGCGGCTTCACCCGGGCCGATCAGCTCTACGTCCGATGCGCCTTGATAGTCGATCTCGCCGCCATTGGCGAGGATCTCAAGGCCCTTGGCCAACTCGCCAACGCCGATCTGCTCGCCTGGCGCATTGGCCACATCGAGCACATGGGCTGCGATAGAGGCACGGTCCGCCGAGCCGCCCGCCTGAATGGCCAGCGCGATCAGCGCCGCAGCGTCATAGCTTTCCGCGGTGAAGGGGCCGTCCGGGGTGCCGGCAATGCCGGTCAGCAGTTCGGCCAGCTTCTTGGCACCTTCGCCGGCAGAACCGGGCTGGGTGCCGATGGAGCCGTTGAGATCCGGGCCGATATTGTCGATCAGGGATTGCGACTTCATGCCGTCGCCCATCACGAAGGTATCAAACGCGCCTGTGTCGAGCGCGCCCTGGATGATGCCCGCGCCGCCCTGGTCAGCATAACCAAACACGGCCAGCATTTCACCGCCTGCCGCGGCCAGCGCGCCCACTTCGGCGGAATAGTCGCCTTTGCCGTCTTCATGCGGGGCCGAGATGGTGACGGTGCCGCCGGCAGCTTCATAGGCGCTCTGGAAGGAATCGGCGAGCCCCTTGCCATAGTCGTTATTGGTGTAGGTCACTGCCACCGATTTAACGCCACGGTCCATCAGCACATCCGACAGCACCTGGCCCTGGCGCGCATCGGATGGGGATGTGCGGAAGAACAAGCCGTGGTCGTCAATGGTCGACAGGGCTGGGGAGGTCGCGGAAGGCGAGATCATCACCACGCCGTTGGGCACGGCCACGTTATTGGCGATTGCGCCGGTGACGCCCGAGCAGTCAGCGCCCATAATGGCGGCGACGTTATTGGTGGAAACCAGCGCTTCGGCAGCGGCCTGAGCGGCGGCGCTGTCTGTGCAGGTGGAGTCCGCGCGCACCGAAACGAGGGTTTTAGTGCCGCCAAGCAGCAGGCCGGATGCGTTGACTTCGTCAATCGCCAGCTCGGCCCCGAGCGCCATGTCGGGCGTGAGGGATTCGATCGGGCCGGTAAAGCCCAGAATCACCCCTACGTTGATTTCATGCATGTTGGCATAAGCGCCAGAGGCCAGCATGGTTGCGGCGGTGGACGCCAGTAGAATTTTTTTCATAGTTATCTCCCAGTTGTGGTTTTTGCGCCGATGCGGTGCGAAAACCATTGTCAAAACGAGTTCCCCCGATTCTGCGGATCATTTCACTTCAAAACGCCGTGAGTTTCAACGGCTTTCTCTGATTTGGCCGATTCTTCGCAGGATAAGCAGGGCCAAAACGGCCAGAGCGGTGGAAATGCCGATGCTTTGCAAGGCCAGCGGCAGGCCAAGGGCGTCTGCCATGGCACCAATGAGCAACGCGCCAAAGGCGGTGCCGCCCAGGGCGACCATAATCCACAGGCTCATGACGCGGCCGCGCAAGTGGTCCTCCACCTGCATCTGGATGGCCGATTGCATCCCCACGCCAACCAGCGTGCCGGTGAAGCCAAGGAAACCGGTGATGAAAATCACCATCTCCCACAGGTCAAGGCTGCCCAGCCAGGCGGCGGCCACAGACCCGATGATCGCAGAGGCAACCGAGAGCGCCGGCAGCCGCCCCTTGACCGGCCCGGGCAAAAGGATTTGCAGGGTGGCGGCCAGAAGGGCCCCGAAGCCCGCGGCGGCGGTCAGGGTGCCAAGCCCCGCCGCGCCGCGGGCAAACACCCCGTCAGCAATGCTCGGGAGGATTTCAAGCGCACTCTTGCCCGCCAGCGAGAACAGCCCCGTGATCAGGATGGCGGTGCGGATGAAACGGGAGCGCAGAACATAGCCAAGGCCCTCGGCGAAATCGGCTTTCATGCTGGTTTTGGCCTTGGGCGTGTTGGCGCGCGGGGACAGGGTGCGGATGATAAACACGAAGGGGATGAAGGCCAGCAGGGTGAACCAGAGCGCGGCTGTGAGCCCATAGGCGGCAATAATCCCGCCGCCGATCGCTGGCCCGACCACCCGGGCGATATTGAAATTGAGCGAGAGCAGCAGCACCACCGAGGGGAGCTGTGCGGCGGGCGTAAGGCGCGGGGTGATCGCCATGCGGATCGGGTGCTGGGCGGAGGTGACAATTCCGATGAACAGCGACAGTGCGGTGAGGCTGGCACGCCCGCTTGCGTTTGCCAGGTTGATCGCCAGCAGGGCCAACGCCCCGAGGGTAAACAGCAATTGCGTGGTCATTGCCGCCCTGCGGATGTTGACACGGTCAACAACGACACCGAAAAACGGCCCGAGAAACAGCGGCGGGGCGTAGTTCAGGAAGGCGAGCCAGCCAAGGAAGGCGGTGGAGCCGGTGGCATCCCACGCCATCCAGCCGATGGTGATTCTTTGCACCCACAACCCGTGCAGCGAAATCGCGTTCCCGATCAGGTAGCGCCGGAAGGGTTTGGTGGTAAGGGCGGAAAGGCTCATCCGGCCCAGCTTAGGGCCTGCCCTTCTGATCCGCAAGCCAGCCAAACACCATTCCGGTCTGTAGCTTTCTACCTTTGTCAGGGCGACAATCCCGCTTGAGCCCCGCGGCGCGCGGTTAATAGGCCGCGTCCTTGGCAGCCTGCCACTGCGCAAGCACACAACCCTTGCGCCCCTTCCGAGGTCTCCCGCCCGTCGGCGCACGATTTGCTCCGCAAATCGACACCTCCCGTTGGGCGTGGCCTCGCCTGCGGCTCGGCAGGGGCTTCGCCCCTCTGCGCAAGCGCATTCACCCCAGAGTATTTCTGAAAAATAGAAGCTGACTTCATTCTTCAATAAATACTCATTTCACGTAAACATAGAAGCCTCCATTTGCGACGTGGCGCAGTGCGATTTTGCCACATGCACACCACCAAGTCGGCAGCATCCGAGGCGAACCCGGGGGGGGCCGCCTGACAGGGCCCACGTTTTTCGCTTGCACACAATTCTGCCTTTGCCAAGGTGGGGCCTGGAAATGTCGCGGTCCTTTTGCCTAACCGCCGATCCGTCCCGAGGCAAAGGCATTCAGTGCCGGAACCTGTTACGGGTTGAACTTCCCTCTTTGGCCCATAATGGCATTGCTATCGCAATGGTTTTTCCGATGTGTGTATTCCCGCCGAAACTGCGGGTCTTCCGAGATATGAAGCGAAGGAAATGAAATCGCATAGGAACTCGGCTCGGCCCCTTATATCCGACGATTGACGCATTGATCCGTGCCGCGCTGTGCATGCCGCATTTGCCTCATATCTCGCCCGACCACGTGGTTGACAAAAAAGCCATGCATTTTCTGCAAGCCGCTAGGGCTGATTTGTGCGTTGTTGCAGTGCAGCAAAATCCTATATCTCTGTCATCAGAAAATGAAATGAAGGACAAAGAAAATGGCATTTGTATCTCTGCCCCGCGTCAGTGCTCCGACAGCACTCCCCGTTCGTGCGCTCTATGCGTTTGAGAATTTCAGGAAGACCATGCGCCAGCGCGCCATGTTCCGCAAAACCATCAACGAGCTCAACGCGCTTTCTGATCGGGAATTGCACGACCTTGGTCTGAACCGTTCGATGATTTCCGATGTGGCCCGCAAGGCGGTGTATCACTAACCGAGTTTTGCCAGCGGTTCCTCCCACCGGCTGGCAAATATATTACCGAAGGATCCTCCCACCTGTCGGTAAAAACATGGCGCCGCGAGAGTCCTCCCCTCTCGCGGCGCTATTATTTTGTCCAAACCGTGGGTCTTGGCCCACCGAGCGCAGCGAGGCGCGGGCCCGTAGGGCAATGGCGGCTTGCCGCCTGCGGTGAAGAGGTGGCCCCTTTAGGGGTCGCCGAGGAGCCGCACGCTAGCGCAGGCGCGCTTGGTTGGCACTAGCGGTTATTGAAAAACGCATGGCTGCAGCCGAGCCGCACGCTAGCGCAGGCGCGCTTGGTTGGCACCACGGATCCACACTTCCACGCGGCGGTTCAGGCTTTTGCCTTCTGCCGAGGTGTTGCAGCCCACGGGAGCCACCGGGCCAAAGCCGAAGGCCAGCACGTCCTCCGACTGCAAGCGGCCAATATTGTCTTGCAACAGCAAGGCCTTAACCACCCCGGCGCGATTGCGCGACAGGTTGACGTTCCCGCCAAAATTGCCCACCGAGTCGCTAAATCCGATGACCAGAATGCGGTCACGATCCAGCGCGCCGCTGCTGATAAGGTTGGAAATCCGGCGCACGTCGGCCACCCCGCGGGCATCCAGCGTGGAGGAGCCGGTCAGAA
>JALWPC010000323.1 GCA_026995265.1 Paracoccaceae bacterium | reverse complement strand
GAGGCAAACACATGGCGGTCGCGGCTGGCGAGCTGGTGGCAATCCCGCTGGTCAAAGCCGCGCCGTTGCAGGCGGGCGTAGAGCATGTCGGTCATCTCCTTGAGGTTGTCCACACATGCCGCGTTGATCACCTCTATCTCGTCCATGGCCTCGGACATGCCCGCATCATCGAGGAACTTTTGCACCTGCGGCACCCGCCCCACCACCACGGCCTGCCCGAGGCCGGAGCGCACATAGGCCACAGCGGCGCGCACCACGCGCTCGTCATCGCCCTCGGCAAACACAATCCGCGCCTGCTCCCGCCGTGCGCGCTCGTAAAGCGCGCGCAGGATGGAGCTTGTCGGGTCCAGCCTGTCGCGCAGGGTGTTTTCATAGGCCTCCATATCAATGATCGGGCGGCGGGCGCAGCCGGTGTCCATGCCGGCCTTGGCGACAGCGGGCGGAATCACGTGGATCAGGCGCGGGTCAAACGGGGTGGGGATGATGTAATCCCGCCCGAAGGTCAGCTTCTGACCGTAAGCCATGGCGACCTCGTCGGGCACGTCCTCCCGCGCCAATTGGGCCAGCGCCTCGGCACAGGCAATTTTCATCGCGTCGTTGATGGAGCGGGCGTGAATATCCAGCGCGCCGCGGAACAGGTAAGGGAAGCCGAGCACATTGTTCACCTGATTGGGATAATCCGAGCGGCCGGTGGCGACAATCGCATCGGGGCGCACGGCGTGGGCTTCCTCTGGGGTGATTTCGGGGTCGGGGTTGGCCATGGCAAAAATCACCGGGTCCGGGGCCATGCTGGCGACCATCTCCGGCGTCACCGCGCCCTTGGCCGAGACGCCAAGGAACACATCCGCCCCCTGCATCGCCTCGTCCAGCGTGCGCAAATCGGTTTTGGCCGCATGGGCCGATTTCCACTGGTTCATCCCGTCAACGCGGCCCTGATAGATCACGCCTTTGGTGTCACAAACAATGCAATTGTCGTGCTTTGCGCCCATGGATTTGAGCAATTCGATGCAGGCAATCCCCGCCGCACCCGCGCCATTCAGCACAATCCGGCAGTCCTCGATCCTCTTTCCGGAAAGGTGCAAAGCGTTGATCAGCCCCGCCGCGCAGATCACCGCTGTGCCGTGCTGGTCATCATGAAACACCGGTATATCCATGATTTCCTTGAGCTTTTGCTCGATGATGAAGCATTCCGGCGCCTTGATGTCCTCAAGGTTAATGCCGCCAAAGC
>JALWPC010000322.1 GCA_026995265.1 Paracoccaceae bacterium | reverse complement strand
CCCCGCCAGCGCCGCCGCCACCTGTTCATCGCTGACCCCGTTGGCCGAGGTCAGCACCATCACCCACTCAGCCACGGGCGCGGGCCTCGTTCTGGGCCTGCAATTCGCGGGCCACAAGGAAGGCGAGCTCCAGCGATTGCGAGGCATTCAGGCGCGGGTCGCAGGCCGTATGGTAACGGCTGGACAGGTCCTCGTCCTTCACCTCGCGCAGCCCGCCGGTGCATTCGGTCACGTCTTTGCCTGTCATTTCAAAATGCACCCCGCCCGCATGGGTGCCCTCGGCTTTGTGAATGGCAAAGAACTCCTGCACCTCGGCCAGCACCCGGTCAAAGGGGCGGGTTTTGAAGCCGCTTTCCGATTTGATGGTGTTGCCATGCATCGGGTCGCAGGACCACACCACCTTGCGCCCTTCCCGCTCCACCGCGCGGATCAGCCGGGGCAGGTGCGCGCCCACCTCCCCCGCGCCGAAACGGCAGATCAGGGTCAGGCGCCCCGCCGTGTTGTCGGGGTTCAGTTTGTCGATCAGGGTGAGCAGGTCGCTTTCCGAGATCGTCGGGCCGCATTTCAGGCCGATGGGGTTGATCACCCCGCGGGCAAATTCCACATGGGCGCCGTCGGGTTGCCGCGTCCGGTCGCCGATCCAGATCATATGACCGGAACCGGCGATCCAGTCGCCGGTCTCGCTATCCTGCCGGCACAGCGCCTCTTCATATTCCAGCAGGAGCGCCTCGTGGCTGGTGTAGAAGCTCACCCGCTTCATGGCGTCCACGGTTTCGCCGCTTATCCCTGCGGCCTCCATAAAGGCCAGACTCTTGGCAATATCCCGCGCCAGCGCGTGATATTCCTCATAGCCCTTGCCGCCTTCGGTGCTGTCCAGTGTCCATTGATGCACGCGCTTGATGTCGGCAAAACCGCCCTCGGAAAACGCCCGCAGCAGGTTGAGCGACGCCGCCGCCTGGGTATAGGCGCGCAGCATCCGGTTCGGGTCCGGAATCCGGCTCTCGGCGTTGAAATCAAACCCGTTGATAATGTCGCCGCGAAAGCTGGGCAGCTCCACGCCATCCACCACTTCGGTATCCGCCGAGCGGGGCTTGGCAAACTGGCCCGCCATTCGGCCCACCTTCACCACCGGCGTTTGGCCGCCAAAGGTGAGCACCACGGCCATTTGCAGCATCACCTTGAAGGTGTCGCGGATCATGTCGGAGGAAAACTCATCAAAGCTCTCGGCGCAATCGCCGCCTTGCAGCAGGAAGGCGCGGCCCTCGGCCACCTCGCCCAAAGCGCGGGTCAGGCGGCGGGCTTCACCGGCAAACACCAGCAACGGGTATCGGGCCAGACGATCGGTTACGCCCTTCAGGGCCGCCTCGTCTGTATACTCGGGCATCTGGATCCGGGGCTTGCTGCGCCAGTCAGATTTGGTCCAAGTGTGTCCCATTGCTTTTACTCCTAAGTGAAAATCAACAGCCGCCATCATAGCGGCAGTTTTGGTATTGACCAGCGCAATAAAATCTACAAGATGGAAAATGTCCGGCAGGGTCTTTCCAGCGGTCAAACCCCATTTTTTCGCAGGTTCACATGTCTGACACCGCCCCCAAACCCAAGCGTTTCGTGTTTCTGCATCTGCCGAACTATTCGCTGATCGCCTTTTCCAACGCTATCGAGGCCCTGCGGCTGGCCAACCGCATGGCGCGGCGCACCCTTTATGAATGGCAGGTGGTCACCGAAACCGGGGCCCCGGTGGCCTGCTCTTCGGGGCTGCATATCGGGGTGGATAGCGCGCTTGAGGCGCTGAGCCGCGAGGATACGGTGCTGGTCTGCGGCGGGGCGCGGGTGAAACAGGCGGTGACCCCGAAGCTGATGAGCTGGGCCCGGCGCGAGGCGCGCAAAGGGGTGGCGTTTGGCGGGCTGTGCACGGGCACCTATTTTCTGGCCAAAGCGGGGCTGCTGCAGGGGCGCACCGCCACCATCCACTGGGAGAACCGCGAAAGCCTGAAAGAGGAGTTTCCCGAGCTCAAGGTCTCCACCGCCGTGTTTGTGGTGGACAAAAACCGCTATTCAGCGGCGGGCGGGGCGGCGGCAGCGGACCTGATGCTGAGCCTGATTGCAACGGACCACGGGCCGGAGCTTGCCAACGCGGTGGCTGACCAGATGATCTATACCACCGCGCGCACCGATAAAGACGAACAGCGCCTGAGCATCCCCACCCGCATCGGCGTGCGCCACCCCAAGCTTTCCGGCGTGATCAAAATGATGGAGGCCAACCTTGAGGAGCCGATGTCTCCGCCGGAACTGGCGGCGCGGGCCGGGATGTCCACCCGCCAGCTTGAGCGGCTGTTCCGGCGCTACCTGAACCGCTCGCCCAAGCGCTATTACATGGAATTACGGCTGCAAAAGGCGCGCAGCCTGTTGATGCAAACCGATATGTCGGTGATCAATGTGGCGCTGGCCAGCGGCTTTGCCTCGCCGTCGCATTTCTCAAAGTGCTACCGCGCGCATTTTAACACCACGCCCTATAGAGAGCGGGGCACGGGGGAAAAAGGATAGGGGGCTTGGCCCGTGCGCAGCTGTTAAAGGGGGCGCTGCCCCCTCGCTACGCTCACCCCCGGGATATTTTGACAATTTGGAAATTGTTGGAGTCCGGGGGGTGACATGGCAGATAATCAGCGTATAACTGAACAAACGGTCAGTTAAATGCGAGGGAATGCTATGTCCGATCCTGTTGTAATTGTAGGCGCGGCGCGCACGCCCATGGGCGGGTTTCAGGGGGCTTTGAGCGGGGCGACGGCGAGCGCGCTCGGCGGGGCGGCGATTGAAGCGGCTCTGCAGCGCGCGGGCGTGGCGGCTGGCGAAGTGGACGAGCTGCTGATGGGCTGTGTGTTGCCCGCCGGGCAGGGGCAGGCGCCCGCGCGGCAAGCGGGGTTTGCGGCGGGGCTGGGGGAGGCGGTGCCCGCCACCACGCTGAACAAGATGTGCGGTTCGGGGATGAAAGCCGCCATGCTGGCCCATGACCAGCTTTTGGCGGGCAACGGCGCGGTGCTGGTGGCCGGGGGCATGGAGAGCATGACCAACGCGCCCTACCTGCTCCCGAAAATGCGCGGCGGGGCGCGGCTGGGCCATGGCGAGGTGGTGGACCACATGTTCCTCGACGGGCTGGAGGATGCCTATGACAAGGGCCGGTTGATGGGCACATTCGCCGAGGATTGCGCTGAAAAATACCAGTTTACCCGCGAGGACCAGGACGCTTACGCCCTGAAATCGCTCAGCAATGCGGTAGAGGCGATTGAAAGCGGGGCGTTTGAAGGGGAGGTCACACCGGTGACCCTTGCCACCCGCAAAGGCGACCTGACCGTGCGCGAGGACGAACAGCCGGGCAAGGCGCGGCCCGAGAAGATTCCGCACCTGCGGCCCGCCTTCAAGGAGGGCGGCACGGTGACGGCGGCCAATGCCAGTTCGATCTCCGACGGCGCGGCGGCGCTGGTTCTGATGCGGGAAAGCGAGGCGGTGGCGCAGGGGCTGACACCGCTGGCGCGCATCCTTGGCCATGCCAGCCACGCGCAGGCGCCGGGGTGGTTTACCACCGCGCCCGTGCCCGCGGCGCAAAAGCTGCTGGCCAAAATCGGCTGGGAGGCGGCGGATGTGGACCTCTGGGAGGTCAACGAGGCGTTCGCCGTGGTGCCCATGGCCTTTATGGCGGAAATGGGGATTGCGCGCGACATTATGAATGTCAACGGCGGGGCAACGGCACTGGGCCACCCCATCGGGGCCTCGGGGGCGCGGATTATCGTGACGCTGCTGCACGCGCTCATGCGGCGGGGGCTGCACAAGGGCGTGGCGGCGATTTGCATTGGCGGCGGCGAGGGCACGGCCATTGCGATTGAGCGGGTGTAGCCATGCAGATTGACGGAATAAAGGCGGTTGTCACCGGCGGGGCCTCGGGGCTGGGCGAGGCCACGGCGCGGATGCTGGCCGGGGCGGGTGCGCGGGTCACGATATTTGACATGAATGCCGCGCGCGGCGAGGCCGTGGCGGCGGAGATCGGCGGGGCGTTTCGGGCGGTGGATGTGGCGGATTCAGAGGCGGTTACCACGGGCCTTTCCGGCCTTGCGCCGCGCATCTGCGTGAACTGTGCGGGCATTGCCCCGGGGGCCAGAACAGTGGGCCGTGACGGGAACGCCCATAGCGCCGCCCTGTTTGCCAGGGCCATAAACATCAACCTGATCGGCACCTTTAACGTGGCCAGCCAATGCGCGGCGCTGATGGCCGCGCAAGAGCCTCTGGACGGCGACGGCGCGCGCGGGGTGATCATCAACACCGCCAGCGTGGCGGCTTTTGAGGGGCAAATCGGGCAGGCCGCTTATGCCGCGAGCAAAGGCGGCGTGGCGGCGCTCACCCTGCCCATGGCGCGGGACATGGCCCGCCACGGCGTGCGGGTGATGGCCATTGCCCCGGGGCTGTTCCTGACCCCGATGCTCGAGGGCCTGCCGCCAGAGGTGCAGGAGAGCCTCGGCGCGCAAGCTCCCTTCCCCGCCCGCCTTGGCACGCCCGGCGAGTTTGCGGCGCTGGTGCGCCAGATCGTGGAAAACCCGATGCTGAACGGCGAGGTGATCCGGCTTGACGCCGCCATACGAATGGCTCCAAAATAACGGGCCTTTCGGGGCAAGGCCGGAAGTTATAACCGGGGTTTATTGCTACCGGCTCACTCACGCGCGTAAGGTGGCAAAAACCGGAGTCATATGAACCCGGTCACTATAGGATTGACATATGAAACAGGCGACCAAAGCTAAATTGCTGAAGTTTTTCAAGGTTACACACGGATGGCTTGGCGTCATTGTCTTTCCCTGGATTTTCGTGATCGGGTTGACAGGGCTCTACCTCAACCACAAATCAATGGTGCTCGACTGGATCGGCACCAATGAATATGACGAAAGCCAGTTTGCCGACTGGCCCACGAAAAATGTTTCGGTGTCCGAAGCGCTGGCAATTGCCAATATGTATTGGCCGGAGGAAGATGTTTTGAGCCTGAAAGACGATACATATCATGGCTTTAACAGCTTCATTTTTAAAAAGGAATCCGGCCGGATCATTGTCACGCAAGACACGGGCCATTACTATGTAAAAACCAACTGGACAAAGCGGACCTTTGCGCCCGACGGCACGTTTCTGCACAAAAAGATTTATTGGAAATCGGTGTTCAAATGGCTGCATGTGCGCGGCTGGATCGGCACCACCTTTGGCACATGGCTGGC
>JALWPC010000321.1 GCA_026995265.1 Paracoccaceae bacterium | reverse complement strand
GGGGCAGCGGGCTTTCGCGGCTGGATGCAACGCTGGTTTTTGAAGCCCTCGCCATGGCCTGCCCTGCGGTTGGCTCGTTTCTTTCCATCCACAACATGTGCGGCGGGATGATTGATAAATTCGGCTCGGAGGCCAGCAAGCAAAAGTGGCTCCCCAAAATGTGCAGCATGGAAACGGTGTTTTCCTATGCCCTCACCGAACCCGGGAGTGGCTCGGATGCCTCAGCCCTGCGCACTAAGGCCACGCGCACCGAGAGCGGCTACAGCCTTTCCGGCACCAAGGCCTTTATCTCCGGCGGCGGTTATTCAGACGCCTATCTGGTCATGGCCCGCACGGGGGGCGACGGGCCGAAGGGGATTTCCAGCATCGTGGTTGAAGCGGGCAGCAAGGGCCTGTCCTTCGGCGCGCCAGAGCAAAAGATGGGCTGGAAGGCGCAGCCCACGGCGCAGGTGCAGTTTGATGATTGTGAAGTGCCAGCGGAAAACCTGATCGGCGAGGAAGGCAAGGGCTTCAGCTATGCCATGGCGGGCTTGGATGGCGGGCGGCTGAACATTTCGGCCAGCGCGCTGGGGGGCGCGCAGCAGGCGCTGAATATCGCCCTTGGCTATATGGGCGAGCGGCAAGCCTTTGGCCAAACGCTGGACCAGTTCCAGGCCCTGCAATTCCGCGTCGCCGATATGGAGATAGAACTCCAAGCCGCCCGCACCTTCCTGCGCCAAGCCGCGTGGAAGCTCGATACGGGCGCGCCGGACGCAACCAAATTCTGCGCCATGGCCAAGCGCTTTGTCACCGACACCGCCTTTGAGGTCGCCAATGGCAGCCTGCAATTGCTGGGGGGTTATGGGTATCTGGCCGATTACGGCATCGAGAAGATCGTGCGGGATTTGCGGGTGCATCAGATACTGGAGGGCACCAACGAAATCATGCGCCTGATCACGGCGCGCGCCTTGTTGCAGGAGCGCGACCGTGGCTGACATTCACATCCGCACATCCGGCAAAGCGGGCCGTATCACCCTTACCCGCCCCGAGGCGCTGAATGCGCTCAGCTATGAAATGGCGCTGGCCATTGAGGCGGCGCTGGATGAATGGGCCGTTGACCCAAGCGTGGAGCTTGTGGTGATCGACGCCGCAGGCGACAAGGCCTTTTGCGCGGGTGGCGACATTCAGGAAATGTATGACACCGCCAAGGCGGGGGATTTTGAATATGGCCGCAGGTTCTGGCGCGACGAATACCGGATGAACGCCAAGCTGTTCAACTTCCCCAAGCCATATGTCGCCTTTATGCAGGGCTTTACCATGGGCGGCGGGGTGGGCATTGCCTGCCACGGCTCGCACCGGATTGTCTGCGAAAACTCGCAAATCGCCATGCCCGAATGCGGCATTGGCCTGGTGCCCGATGTCGGCGGCTCGCTGCTGCTGGCCCGCGCCCCCGGCCACCTTGGCGAATACCTTGGTTGCACGGCGGCGCGCATGGATGCGGGCAATGCGATTTACGCGGGCTTTGCGGATTACTATATCCACCGCACCGCGTGGCCCGCGCTGATCGAGGCGCTGGAGTCGGGCGACCTGGCGGCAATTGACGCCGCCGCCCTGCCCGCGCCCGAAGCCTCCCTGAAGGCGGACCAGCCCGAGATTGACCGCAGCTTCAACGGGGCGACGGTGGCCGACATTATCCGCGGTTTCAAAGGCTCGGACTGGGAGCGTGCCACCGAAAAAGCCCTGCGCCGAAACTGCCCGCTCTCGGTGGAATGCACGCTGGAACTGGTGCGCCGTGTGCGCGGAATCGACACCATCGAAGGCGCGCTGGGGATGGAATATCGCTTTACTTATCGTTCGGCCTCGGAAGGGGATTTCATTGAGGGTATCCGCGCCGCGATCATCGACAAGGACCGCAAGCCGCAGTGGACTCCGGCAACCTTGGAAGAGGTAACCCCCCTGAAAACAAGCAAAATGCTGATGCCCCTCGGGGCGGAGGCGCTGAAACTGTAAAGGACACGCTATGAAAATCGGATTTATCGGCCTAGGCAATATGGGCGCACATATGGCCCGCAATCTGGCAGCGGCCGGCCACGAGGTGACAGGCTTTGACGTGGCGGATGTAGCGGTGGAAGGCGTGGCGCAAGCGGCGTCGGCATCCGAGGCTGTGGCGGGGGCGGAGGTGGTCATCACCATGTTGCCCAATGGCGAGATTCTGCGCGCCGTGGCGGCGGAGGTCATCCCTGCCATGGCCGAAAACGCCTGCTTCATCGATTGTTCAACGGTGGACGTGGAAAGCGCCCGCGCCGTAGCGGCGGACTGGCCCCTGAGCGTAGATGCGCCCGTAAGCGGCGGCATAGGCGGGGCCGATGCGGGCACGCTCACCTTTATGGCAGGCGGGCCGAAAGAGGCCTTCGCCATTGCCGAACCGCTGTTTGACATCATGGGCCAGAAGGCAGTGCATTGCGGCGACAGTGGCGCGGGGCAGGCCGCCAAAATCTGCAATAACATGATCCTTGGCGCCACCATGATTGTCACCTGCGAGGCCTTTGCCCTGGCCGACAAGCTCGGGCTGGACCGCCAGAAAATGTTTGACGTGGTCAGCACCTCTTCGGGCTATTCCTGGACCATGAACGCCTATTGCCCCGCCCCCGGCATCGGCCCGCAATCCCCCGCCGATAACGGCTACAAGCCCGGTTTTGCGGCTGAACTGATGCTCAAAGACCTCCGCCTTTCCCAGCAGGCCGCCGAAGCGGTTGACGCAGCCACCCCCTTGGGCGAACATGCCATGCAGGAATATACGAAATTCGTTGAGGACGAAGACGGCAGGGGCAAGGATTTCTCCGCCATGCTGCCGCGCCTTGAAGCGATGAAACGAGGGTAAATGGACTGGATCAGCGCCTCGCCGCTAAGCAAGCTGGAGCCGGACGCCAAAGCGCGGCTGGCCCATATTCAGGCGAGCGCCCTGCCCAAAGGCACGCCGATTTTTCATGCGGGGGACGAAGTGCAGGGCTTTGCCGTGGTGCTTTCCGGCAAGGTCGGGGTTTACCTCACCGGCGCGGGGGGGCGCGAGATTCTGCTTTATGACATCACGCCCGGCAAAACCTGTGTGCAAAGCACCATCGGGCTAATGAGCCAGGAGCTTTACACCGCCGAGGCCATTTGCGAGGTCGATACCCGCCTCGCTGTCCTGCCCCGCCCGCTGTTCAGCGCGCTTCTGGGCACCTCGCCTGCCTTTCGCGAATACGTGTTTTCGGCCTTTGCCGAGCGTATGCACTCGATGATGCACCTTTTGGAGCAGGTCGCCTTTGTGCGGGTGGAAACGCGCCTCGCGGCGGCGCTATTAAAGCTGGCCGAGGGCAATGTGGTGCGCGCCACCCATGCCGAACTCGCCACCCATATCGGCTCGGCCCGCGAGGTGGTCTCGCGCCGCCTGGACGCGATGGCCAAACGCGGGCTGGTGCGACTGGAACGCGGGCTTATCACCCTCGCCAACCCCGCCGCTTTACAGGTTTTCGCCGAAAAACCCTAAGGAAACTCTGAATAAAGCGGGACCACATGTTTTCGCTAAATCCGGACTATGTTTCGCAGGACTACGCCTCACCCAAACACTCGTATAAAATGTATCAGCCTTCAAATCATGGCCTGAAATGCTCTGCTTTGCAGTGTCTATTATCCTAGGAGAATAGACACCTTTTGGCAATTATACGCGAATTTTATCAATGTTTTATGATATTGTTTAATGTTTAACAAAAAATATTCTCCTAAAATTACGATAACTATTTTAGGTTGTTTGGGAAATTTTTTAAAAGAGCGAAGCTCGACAGGGGCCAAATTCTGCGCATCACATTAGCCGCGCGAATCCCCATTGTTCAGAGCCTCTCTAAGAACGCGGAACGCCATTCATGCATTGGCCGACGGCTATATTTCGCCTCACAGTAGGGACCACAACCGGCCCAGAACCCGGGTGAAATGCTCGAAAAGCCTACGTTCGCGCTGCAAGGTCCGGAGGTTTTTTTTTGGTAATTCTGCTTGCGGGACCAAAGGATGTGGTGATGGGCACGGGTGACGTCGCGGATGGTATCTGTCTGCACAATGCCGAGGGCGTTGATCATCCCCATCACGTCGAGCGGCCTCTTGGGGGCGGCGCTCAGGCCGTGGGTATGGAGCCACCAGCCTGAGCGCCTCAAGGTTGGTGAGCTTCATGCCCGTTGGGTGGGTACTCGCACCCACCACTCGCACCCAACATCCTACCCGTGACACGCCGCCACGGTCTTGAGCACCGAAAACCCGTAGAGCGCCTCAAACCCCTTCTCGCGGCCATGGCCCGATTTCCCAACCCCGCCGAAGGGCAGTTCCACCCCGCCGCCTGCGCCGTAATTGTTGATGAACACCTGCCCCGCCCGCAGCTTTTTGGCCATGCGCATTTGGCGCGCGCCGTCGCGGGTCCAGACAGAGGCCACGAGGCCGTAGGCGGTGCCATTGGCGATTTCCAGTGCGTCGGCCTCGTCCTCGAACGGGATGATCGCCTGCACGGGGCCGAAGATTTCGGCCTGGGCCAGCGGGTCGCTCGGGTCAATCCCGCCGTAAAGCGTGGGGGCCACATAGTGGCCACCTTCGGGCAGGCCCTCGGCGAGCCGGGCCTGGGCAAGGATGTTCTCAGGCTTGGCGGCGGCCACGAACCCCTCGACAATCTCCTTTTGCCGCGCCGAAATCAGCGGGCCAATGTCTAGGTCGGCCTCGGCGGGGCCAACGACCAGTTCCTTATACCGCGCCGCCATCATAGCGCTGAGCTTTTCATAGACTCCGCGCTGCACAAGGATGCGGCTGGAGGCAGAGCAGGTTTGCCCGGCGTTCTGAATGCCCGCATTCACCAGAAACGGCAGCGCCGCCTCAAGGTCGGCATCGTCAAACACCACTTGCGGGGATTTGCCGCCCAGTTCCAGCGTCACCGGCACGATATTCTCGGCGGCGGCCTGCTGGATGAGCGCCCCGACGGCCACCGAGCCGGTGAAGGAAATGTGGTTCACCCCGTGGTGGCGGGAGAGCGCCGCCCCCGCCTCTTCCCCCAGCCCCGGCACGATGTTGAGCGCCCCGGCCGGCAGCCCCGCTTCCTGCGCGATTGCGCCAAAGGCCAGCGCCGTGAGGCAGGCTTCTTCGGCGGGCTTGAGCACTGCCGCGTTGCCCATGGCGAGGGCAGCTCCCACCGAGCGCCCGATGATCTGCATCGGGTAATTC
This sequence comes from Paracoccaceae bacterium, assembly GCA_026995265.1. GTDB lineage: Bacteria > Pseudomonadota > Alphaproteobacteria > Rhodobacterales > Rhodobacteraceae > UBA3077. The sequence continues at coordinate 33 of JALWPC010000321.1, read as the reverse complement.
CAAGGCACGATATGCCCCGTGACGCCGTGGGGC
>JALWPC010000320.1 GCA_026995265.1 Paracoccaceae bacterium | reverse complement strand
GTCCATGCCCTCGTTATTGAAGCCGAAACGGTTGATCGCCGCCCTGTCCGGCGTGAGGCGGAACAGGCGCGGCTTGGGGTTGCCGGGCTGCGGGCGCGGGGTGGCGGCCCCGACCTCGATGAAGCCAAAGCCCGCTTTGAGCAGCGGGCCGACGGCGACGGCGTTTTTGTCAAACCCCGCGGCGAGGCCGACGGGGTTGGGCAGGGCCAGCCCCGCAAGTGTGGTGGCAAGGCGCGGCGAGGTGACAGGGCCGCCACCGGGGCCAAGCCCGAGCCGCAGGGCCATAAGCGCCACCCCGTGGGCGGCCTCGGGGGGCAAGAGGTGCAGGGCGGGCAGGGCCAGTTTGGTGAGGGCGGCTTTCATGTCATCTCGGGCGGGAAGATATGGCCCGCGCCCTCGCAAGGCAGGGGCCTGGCCCAGAGCACATCAGAGAGCCGCAAGGGGCGGTAGAGATGCGGGAAGAGCGCCCCGCCGCGCGAGGGCTCCCATTTCAGCGCCTCCAGCCCCTCGGCCTCGACCGCCAGCAGCATCAGCCCCGCCACCCCTGCGAAGTATTTCGCGGCCGTTTCGGGGGCCTGGGCAGCGGTGGAGAAATGAATATAGCCATCGGCAAGGTCGACGGGTGCGCCCGTGGTCTCGCCCGCCGCCTGAAGCGCGCGCCATTCCTCGGCGCGGAAAATCTTGTAAATCAACATGGGGTTCGTTTGCCGCGCGGGGCGGCGTTCGTCAAGGGGGGCGGGTGCCTAAACTTTGTTGAAGTTTTGAGCGAAAAGCGTGGCGAATTGCGGTCTGGAAACGGGCAAATATTAACGAAGTGCTTACCCTTATCATTGATCCTTGTCGGTGAACGGCGGCAACCCAAGGGATGCATATGTCACTTTTTGTGCAAAAAATGTTGGATATCTCGACGGGGCATCTGACCGAAGACACCCGCAGGCGTATGGGCGAGGATTCACGGAATTTTTTCATCGGCAAGCCGTGCTCGCTTCCTTTCGCGGTGAAGGGCAGCAGCTATGGCTGGTTTATTGACGTGCGAGACGCTGACGAACGGGCGGTTTCCGGCAAGGAATACCCGTTTGATATTGTCGATTGCTACGAACTCGCCCTGCACCTGGGCTGTTCCTACATCCTGTTTGACCGCGACGCCGAGCGCCATGCGGACCTGAACTGGTATGGTGACAAAACCCAAATGGCTTACGTAGAGGAAGATGAAGTGCAAAATGCAATAAATGCCGAGGAGCCCCCCCTTACCCTTAACCATTTTAAGGCGATGTTTTCTCAAACCTAAAGTACAAGTGATTCGCGTTCTGGGCTGAAATCGTTAATTTTTTATAAATCCGGAAGTGAAGGTGTGATTATTATTACCTACTATCGCTATGGTTGGGAAGAATTCTTCGTCTTTGCTGTTTTCACGGGAAGCTAAAATTCACTTTTATTTCAACTTCTTGTCGCCCACTGTGGAAATGTAATGCAACCGGAAAGGCCAAATTCAATATTTGCGCAATTTTTTCCACCTTTTTTTGATCTGATGTAGTATAAGAGGCGCGTGCATGCAGGGTATTTTAGTCAGTGCCGCCGTGTTCCCAGTTTTATCTTGCATGCACGCTTTTTCTCCCAACACTCGTATTGATTGCAATTTGCGATTGCGCTGTGTGTATTTCACAAACAAATGTGTATTTTCACAAAATCGCCCTAATTGGACATAGTCTTGTCTAAAATCAGAAGTAAAAGGGGGCGTGCATGGGGTTTGCGAGTGCCGCCGTGTGATTGGTACACCCTATGCACACTCCGGTGCTTCTGGCTTTATTTCATAGCCTGCGCAATGATCACGCCACCAACAATAACAATCACCCCTGCCAGCACCGCCAGCGCGATTTTGACCTTGGACCATGGGCGCTCGCCCTTCACCTTGCCGGTTTGGCCATTGACCACAAACCGATAGGATTTGCCACCGTATTTATAGGCCGCCAGCCAGACCGGCAACAGCACATGCTTGAAGGTGATGGCGCTTAAGCTGGTGTTGAGGGCGTCAATGCGCTGCGCATCCCCGCCAATGTCACGGCGCACAAGAGCGCGGATCTCCCGCTCCATAATCGCCTCGGCCTCGGTGAAACCCTCGGCGAGGTCCACGGTATAGGACTCGGCGCGATAGCCCGCGATATAGTTGGGGTTATAATCCACCAGCGCCGAGAGGTCCCACGGGGCGAGCTGGTCGGTGAAGCGCTTGGGCAGGGATTTGGAGGCCAGCACCAGGATGTCATCAAACCATTTGGAAATATGGCCGGAAACCCGACGCCAGCGAATCTTACGCACCTGTCGCGTTTTGGTAACGCTCTTGCCGTTCTCGGTGGTGGTATAGCTTTCGGTGACATAATAATAGGTGCCGCGCTGGCCCAGATAGTCGGATTCGCTTTGCGCGTCATAGGTCCAGTAGGGCACATACATGCCCTGCATTTTGCGGCCCTTGCGGGCATATTCCTGCAGGTTGTTCGGGGCAAACCAGAGCTTGCCCAGCCAGGCGTTCATTGCGTCCCGCGCCTTGTCTTCGCTGAGCACGAAGGGCATCACTCCCTTGGGCTTGATCTTTTTATCGGTGCGCGGCTCCAGCACGATGGGGCTGGCGCAGAAGGGGCATTCCTGCGAATAGCTGTCGCCCTCGAACTCCACCTGGGCGCCGCAATTGGAGCAATCGGTGGCGCGCACCTCCTGCATCTCGTCGGCGGGCAGGTCATTGGCCAGCGCCGCCTTGAAATCGTGCTCGGTATTGGCCAGCGTTGATTGCCCCTCGCCGTCAAAATCCTGCTCGTGACCGCAATAGGGGCATTTAAGCTTGCTGGCCTCGGGATCAAAGCGCATTTTCGAGCCGCATTCAGGGCAGGGAAAGCGGAATTCTTCGGAGGGGGAGGTGGTAGGTTCATCAGACATAGCAAGGCCCCGAAACGGATTTCATTTCGGGGCCAGTATGCGGATTTATCGAGGTTCTGCAAGCCTTTATGCAGGTGGGGGCGGGGGGGGCGGAGCGACGGTAAAGAGCTGAGCCAGCTCGTCGATTTCCCCTGCCGGTTTCCAGCCATCCTGGCCCGCAGACCAAACGGTGGTTTCGCGCTTGAGCTTGCCTTCGGACACCATGCGCCCGAGGGCCGCGCGGGAAAATGGCCCGCGAGTGACGCCGTTTTCGGCAATATGCCAGACCGTTTCCACCGGCGGGGGGGGCGGCATGGCGGCGGCCGGGGCGGCGGCCTGCTGCTGGGGTTGCTGGGCCATCGCGCCCGCCATGTTCTGCGCCATCGCCATGCCCATACCCATGCCAAGGCCGGCCCCCATGCCGCCGCCCGGGTTCTTGGCGGCGTCGCCCATGGCCTCGGCGGCAGCAAACTGGGTGTATTTGTGCAAATCGCCAACCACGCCCATGCTGGTGCGCTTGTCCATCGCCTCTTCCACAGCGGCAGGGAGCGAGATGTTTTCGATCAGGAACACCGGCATTTCAAGGCCGTATTCCGCCAATTGCGGCGATACCTGCTCTTCGATGATCTGGCTCAGGCTTTCCATATTGGCGGCCATATCCAGCACCGGAATTTTGCTGGCCGCCACCACATTGGTAAAGCGCGGCACGATCAGGTTGCGGATCTGGCTGGAAATTTCATCGGTGGTGAACTCGCCATCGGTGCCCACGATCTCGCGCATGAACACCGCCGGGTCGCTCACCCGAATGGTATAGGTGCCAAAGGCGCGCAGGCGCACGACGCCGAATTCCGGGTCGCGGCACATGATCGGATTTTTAGTGCCCCATTTGAGGTCCTGAAACCGGGTGGTGTTGATGAAATAGATTTCCGATTTGAACGGGCTCTGGAAGCCGTGATCCCAGTTTTGCAGGGTGGTCATCAGCGGCATGTTGTTAGTTTCCAGCATATACATGCCGGGGCCGAACACATCGGCAAGCTGCCCTTCATGCACAAACACCGCCGCCTGCCCCTCGCGCACGGTGAGCTTGGCGCCGTATTTTATCTCGTTGCCGCGACGCTCGAAGCGCCAAACCAGCGTATCGTTGGTGTCATCGGTGAATTCGATAACATCAATAAATTCACCACTCAGGAAATCAAAAATGCCCATTGCAATCTTCCTATTCTTTAAACGTTATTTAGATTTGTTCCGAGGCGGCGTTTTGATCGCCGAACTTGCTTTCGGGAGCTTTGTACCTACAGCAACTTTGCTTCCTGCCGCATTGGGTATTTTTACCGCCGTATATCCACGTGAAGCTACATTTTCGGAGTCGGCACGTTGTGCGCGGTAGCCCTCTATCAACAATCGTCTTCTATTTGGCATCGTTTTCTCCTTCTGCGGTCTGATCAAGAAACTCAATTGAGCGCACGTCCTTAAGGCTTAATAAGGCCGATCTGCCTGGCACTACCTCTTTCCATTGATCTTTCTCATCTACATATAGGCGTTCTAAGTACAAATCGCTACGATTAGAATCGCTTGCGGCCAAAGAATCTTCCCCAAAATACCCTTTCACAACCGTTCCGTCATCGTAAGTCACGATTACGAAACAGGGTTCTCTGTTGATTCCAAAGGCAAAATCATGTGCGCGTTGTATAGGGCTGGAAATAGGCATGGAAAGCCGCCTGAATACGGCATTTCTCCAGCCTTTAGATAGGTTTGCACCGCTTAAGACGCCTAAAAGAACGGGTAAAATGACCACCTGTAGATAAAAAACAAGGCGTGAGGCTGTTGGGTCTGGAAGATTGTAAGGGGTAAGGCTCATCCCAAATGATAAAAGAGACCAGAGGCTTAAAAAAACCAACTGGTTTAATAAGCTCAAGATGACAGACTCAGCCACAACTTGTGTTGCTTTAGGTTTTTCGCCCACAACATAATATGACCGGATGAAAATTATTATGTAGCCTGCAAGAAAAAATTTTGCAAAGAAATCAAAGGTTTCAGGTTTCAGCAGATCCGCGAACAAATCAAATTACCTTTACAATGCTAGACAAAATGCCCATGCGGGACCTCCTAAAACCATTCAGCTGGGGTTAACTTAAGCACTCAGGCGGGATCAGACAATGTTTTTGTCGCGCCATTCCGCAAGTTCCGCTACGGAAAGCTTGAGGCGGCGGGCGGCCCCCTCCAGCCCGTATTTGGCGATCAATCCCTTGTAATGCGTTGCTTTTGCAAGGGTTTTCTCGGCGCGCAGGGCTTTGCGGCAGGGGCGGCAATGCTTGGCGGTGGATTGTATCTCGCCTTTGGCGATTT
>JALWPC010000319.1 GCA_026995265.1 Paracoccaceae bacterium | reverse complement strand
TTAACCTTGCGGTGGATGACGCGGTGCTGGAAGCGCGCCGCTTGGCCAAGGGGGGCGTGCCCTGGGGGCCGAGTGAAAAGCGGACACGGCGGGTATCGACCGCGCTCAGGGCCTATGCGGCCTTTGCCAGCTCGGCGGCCAAGGGTGGGGTGCGCATTGTGCCGTAAGCGCTGAGGGTGGGCCGCCTCGGCGACCCCCGGCGGGGGCCACCTCGTTGGCCCATGGGGGAGGCGTTGCCTCCCCTCGCGACATGCGTCGCTCCCCCTCCAGAGTATTTTTGAAAAATAGAAGCAGGGGGGTGCGGCCTTGCCTATGGCCTGGGCGTGGAAGAGCGGGTAGACTGGAGCAAAAGGGATAGGAATCATCATGCAGTTTACGGTTGCCATTGACGGGCCGGCAGCGGCGGGGAAGGGGACGGTTGCCCGCGCGGTGGCCGAGGCTTTTGGCTTTGCGCATCTGGACACGGGGCTGCTTTATCGGGCTGTCGGGGCCAGAGCGATGATGCGGGGACGCGGGGTGATTGTGCCGGAGATTGCCGTGGAGATTGCCAAAGGGTTAACCGAGAAGGACCTGGCCCGCGAAGGCTTGCGCACGGCACGGGTGGCGCAGGCGGCCAGCAAGGTGGCGGCTTTGCCGGAGGTGCGGGCGGCATTGCTGGATTTTCAGAAGGCGTTTGCCCGCCGCGAGGGGGGCGCGGTGCTGGATGGGCGCGATATTGGCACGGTGATTTGCCCCGATGCCGAGGTGAAGCTTTATGTGACCGCCTCGGACGAGGTGCGGGCCCAGCGGCGCTATGAGGAACTGAAGGCGAAAAACCCAGAGACGACGCTGGAACGGGTGAAGATTGACCTGCACCAACGGGATGTGCGCGATGCGGCCCGCGATGTTGCGCCCATGCGCGCGCCCGAAGATGCGCTCTTGCTAGATACGTCTGAATTGTCTATAGACGCGGCTGTCGCCGAGGCGGTGGCCCTTGTGAAGAAGCGATTCGATAAAGCCTAGGCAAATCGAACCGCTTTCAGGTGCTGCTTGCCTCTGACCCGTAACCCAAAGACCGGCGGACCCAACCGCCCGGCCCGTATAACACTAATGGAGACACTATTTATGGCTACTTCCGCATCTATGGAAGACTTTGAAGCCCTTCTGAACGAGAGCTTTGAACTTGAAACCCCCGAAGAGGGAACTGTCGTCAAAGGCACGGTTATTGCAATTGAAGCCGGCCAGGCGATT
>JALWPC010000318.1 GCA_026995265.1 Paracoccaceae bacterium | reverse complement strand
CAAACAGCTTTGTCAGACGACAGGCCACCCAAGAGGGTGGCCTTTTGTTTTGGTCAATCAAACACCGGAGTCTACCGTGCCTGTTCCCCTGTCCAGATTTACCAGCACCCCCCAAAATTCATGTGCCTCTTTATTAACCGGGAGGCTGGCCGGATTGGTCCTTTGGCTGTGCGCTGCCAATCTGTGGGCTGCAGTCACACCACCAACGGAAGACATCAATTTCCTGGCAGAGCATTTGGCCGAAGCCGCCCAGGATGCCAGATATTTTGCAATGCCCTGGCCAGAGGGAATCTATGGCCAACAGGGTTGGAAATCTGTGGTTTCCATTGCGGCTTCCAGCAGCGGCACCCACTTTGCCACTACCGGAGGCGGTCTGCTGACCTTGGGCGCATCCCGATCTCTGTGCCAGCAAGGAAACATCGACTTGCTGATATTTTTCGACCAGTTCGATGTGAGTGGAAGCAGCACTGATAATGTACTATCGGCCTATTCATTGAATGGCGTACCACTGGACCTTCCGGAAACAGCCTTGTTTACACATCCACGCGGGCGTATCACCCATAGCGGCCTGGCCGCACTGATCAGCGCCCCTCTCCGGCTCGGTTCGGAAATGGATTGGAGCTACACCTGGGGTCTGAGCATCGAACAACTGGATCTTGAAAACTACCGATTCGATTATCGGCTCACCGGTGGCAACAATGCCGGAACCACCGGGTTCATCGATTACAGTGGGAACCAGCTGCTGGTCTATGCCATGGCAGGAATGCAGACCAACATGCAATGGAATCAATGGAGGATTACACCACGCGCCGTGCTTGGCATGCCCCTGAAGAAAGGGGATTTCAGTGCGCGAATGGCCGGACCAGGATTCGACCTGAGCACGTCATCGACCGGCGCCACGCCTCACAAGATCGGTGACGGCTTTCTGTATCTCGGTGCCAGCTTCCGCATCCCGCATACACGCTTCGAGATGGATCTAGGTGCATTGCTCGGCTATGCACTGTTCGAGCGTCTGACCCATGAAGGCATTCAGTCCGCCGCGATATTGTCGATCACCTGGCGGCCCTGATTGTTACGACCAACTTGAAGATATGCTTCCATTTCAATTCTTACCTGCTTGCCAGTTCAATTTATAGGTATTGGGCGCCGGGATCCCACCTGGAAATCTGCAGGAAAAAAGGTAAAACCAAGTATCTGTGCTCTTGATCCACGAATCTTTCATAGTCGCTTGG
>JALWPC010000317.1 GCA_026995265.1 Paracoccaceae bacterium | reverse complement strand
GCGCGGGCTGTAGCCGTTGTCTGCGCGGCAAACGCGGCTTGAGTCTGGGACGCCTGCCGAGCCTGCACGGTGGCGGTACTGGCGGCGGAGATGGCTGCGGATGTGGCGGTGGCGCGGCTGCTGTACCACTCGGCGGTGGCTTGGGCTGCCTGCGCCGTTGCCTGACTGACGTTGATGTCGTAATAGAACTGCACGGGGTCGGGCGTGGGGGTGCGCGTGACCGCCAGAGGCAGCGTTGGGGTCGCCAGCGGCGCGGGCGAAACGTCCGTCTGCGCGGGCGCGCAAGCCGCAATCAACGCGAAAGCCAGAAAAACGAGTATGCGTTTCATGAGACTAAAGTCACTTCCATCACGTTTTTCACGCTCAATACAACGCGGTCCCCGACGTAGAAATCTACGCGGGCATATTGGACGTGGTGATATGTGGCAATGTAGTCTTCCTTCGATGGCGTTGTTTCGTAGCGGTCAGCCCAGACCACTCCCTCGGCGGTCTTGGTCAGGTATTCATATTCGTTCATGGCGGCTCCTTATGCGTCCCATGACGAGCTTTCCAGTTGGGGTAAATTCTCTTCGGCGACCGCGCCGCCTCCGGGCGCAGGCGTGTACTGATGTCCCTGGGAGTATTGAGAGAGCACTTTCAAGGTTTCCAACTGCACCAGAGCATCCAGCACAGATGCGGAGGGAGGCAAAGCGGATTGTGGCGAACCGTCCAGCGTTTTGACCTTGCCCCATTGGGCGTTGGGTCCGGGCTGCCAGCGGCGCGGCGGGTTTTGCAGTTTCCAGCGCAGGTAGAGCGCCCACGCCAGCACGCCCAGCAGAACGATGACCAGCAGGGCGATGACGATTATGGCGACCAGATTGCCCAAACTGGCGGCATGGGCGGCGCGCCCCGCTTCGATGGCGGCTTGCGCTTGGCGGGCGCTTGCCCAAGCCTGCGAGGTGCTGGATATTGCCCATGCGATGCCCAGCACGCCCACCAGAATGAGCGTCAGAACGACCAGTGCGGTCATGAAATCTCCTTTTGTGATTTGGCGCGTCGTCTCGCGATCATGAGGGCGCTCCATCGGTATAGGTGAAGGTTCGGTCGGGGCGTCCTCCGCCTGTGAAGACGAAATGGATTTCGCCTTTCAGCCTGGCGAGTTGGCGCAAATTGGCGGGAGCGATGTTCAGGGTGATGTGGAAGGGTTCCAGTTTCGGGGCAACGACCTGCACGCGGCAGATGCCATTCGGGGGCAG
>JALWPC010000316.1 GCA_026995265.1 Paracoccaceae bacterium | reverse complement strand
CCTCGTAGCGGTGGCGGTGGCGCTCGGAAATGGCGGTGGAACCGTAGATTTCGGCGATTTTCGAGCCGGGTTTCAGCGTGGCGTTATAGGCCCCCAGCCGCATGGTGCCGCCCTTGTCGTCGCCTTCTTCCCGCTGGATGGTGCGGTTGCCCTCCAGCCATTCCTTGAGGTGGTAAACGATGGGGGTAAAGCGCTTTTCCCCCGCCTCGTGGTCAAATTCCTCGGAGCCGGCATCGGCAATACCCGCCAGATTGCGCGCCGCTTCGGTCACCGCCATTTGCATTCCCAGACAAATGCCGAAATAGGGCACTTTGTGGGTGCGGGCATAGGTGGCGGCGTTGATCATGCCTTCGGTGCCACGCTCGCCAAAGCCGCCGGGCACCAGAATGGCGTCGAACCCTTCCAGATGGGCGGTGACGTCGCTATCCTCCCCCTCGAACAACTCGGAGTCGATCCATTCGGCGCGCACCCGCACCTGATTGCTGATTCCGCCATGGGTCAGGGCCTCGGCGATGCTTTTATAGGCGTCATCCAACTGGGTGTATTTGCCGACCACGGCCACTTTCACCTCGCCTTCGGGCTGGGTGATGGCCGCCATCACCGATTCCCATTTGGAGAGGTCCGGCGCGGGGGCGTCGGCGATGTGGAATGCATCCAGCACCGCTTTATCCATGCCCTCGCGGTGATAGGCCAGCGGGGCTTCATAGATGGATTTCAGGTCCAGCGCCGGGATCACTGCCTCGGGGCGCACGTTGCAGAACAGCGCCAGCTTGGCGCGTTCTTTCTCTGGGATGGGCCGCTCGGCGCGGCACATCAGGATGTTGGGCGCAATGCCGATAGAGCGCAACTCCTTCACCGAGTGCTGGGTGGGCTTGGTTTTAAGCTCCCCTGCAGCAGCGATGTAGGGGACCAGTGTCAGGTGCATGAAAATGCATTCGCCGTAACGCTCTTGGCTAAACTGGCGGATGGCTTCAAAGAAGGGCAGGGCCTCGATATCGCCAACCGTGCCGCCGATCTCGCAGAGCATGAAATCCACCTCGTCATCACCGATTTCGATGAAGTTTTTGATTTCGTTAGTGACATGCGGGATCACCTGAATGGTCTTGCCGAGGTAATCCCCCCGGCGCTCCTTTTCCAGCACGGTGGAATAGATGCGCCCAGAGGAAACGCTGTCGGTCTTGCGGGCGGAAACGCCGGTGAAGCGCTCGTAATGGCCAAGGTCGAGGTCGGTTTCGGCGCCGTCATCGG
>JALWPC010000315.1 GCA_026995265.1 Paracoccaceae bacterium | reverse complement strand
CATACAGCTCTATATCCTCGGGGTAAAGGGCGGCAATATCGGCATAAAGCGCGGGGGTGAGGATTTCCTCTGCGGCCACCGCACGCGGGGTGCGGTTGCGGTTTTTGACCATATCGAGCGCCGCCTTGAGCGGCGGGATGCGCCCTTGGGCAATGTGCAACAATTGCGGCTCCAGCCGCTCCAGCAGCAGAGGCTTCAGGCCAAAGCGCAGCGCCCCGCGCATACGGGTGATCTGGCGGCTCCAATGGGGGTTGACCGGCCCTTCGGTCTGCCCGTTCAGCCGTGCTTTTATGAAAAGCACCAGCGAATGGCAGTTCTCGCGGTGCTGTTTGAGGGTCAGCCCGGGGCCGTCATGGAAGCTGCGGTTGGCTTTCAAGGTTTTGGCGATCCAGCCAAAGCGGGTGGCTTCCGGCCCGATGGCCTTGTCAAAGTAAAGCGAGAAAAACCGCTCGACCGGGTCGCGCAGCACGAAAAACGAGACCTCCGCCGCCAGCTCTTCGCGGGTCATCTCGCGGCTCGGGAGCGCTTCGGGGAAGCTGCGGTTATCGGCGCTATAGGGCTGGCCGTGGTCCAGCGCCCAGACCAGATTGCGCAGAAAGGTGCTGCCCGCCTTCAGCGACATCACGCAGTTAAAGGGCTGCGTGGCGGCACAGGTGACGGTGAGCCGCGCCGCGCTCATTCCGGCTTTTCAATGTCGCGCTTGACGCGCTCGAGGTTGAGCAGGCGCTCGGTTTCGGCCATCTGGTCAAAGGTGAGATCGGGCAAAAAGCGCAGATCGGGCGAAAAGCGGATGTTCAGCTCTTTGGTGACAAGGTGGCGCAGCTCGCCCTTGTTACGGGCCAGCGCTTTGGAGACCTCCCCGGCATTTTGGCCACCTAGCGGCAGCACGTAAACCGTGGCGACGCTGAGGTCCGGCGACATCCGCACCTCGCCCACGGTGATGGACACATGCGCCAACTCCGGGTCATGCAATTCGCCACGGGCGAAAATTTCGGACAGGATGCGCCGGATGCTCTCGCCGACGCGCAACTGCCGCTGGCCGGGGCCGCGACTCGCATTGTGTTTTTTAGCCATGGGGGCGATATGGCGGGCAAGCGTGTTGAAGTCAAGCTTTCGGCGGGGTAAAGCGAGGGGGCATTAAGGAGAATGGCCATGGGTGAGCAGACAAAGATCGCGGTGATGGGGGTTTCGGGGCGCATGGGGCAGATGCTCCTGCGCGCGGTGGACGAGGTGGCGGGGGCGGTGCTGGTC
>JALWPC010000314.1 GCA_026995265.1 Paracoccaceae bacterium | reverse complement strand
ATGCATGCAGTTGTGGAGCACCTTGTGGGGGCCTATCTTACGGGATAATGCCTCTGTTGTTTTGCCGAGGCTTCCGGTAAAATCAACCCCATGCGATACACCCTGCCACCCATAGCTGACCTGCCCTCTCTGCCGTTTGATACGGTCATTGATGTGCGCTCGCCCTCGGAATTTGCCGAGGACCACATGCCCGGCGCTGTGAACCTTCCGGTTTTGAACGATAAAGAGCGGGTAACCGTGGGCACGATTTATGTGCAGGACAGCCCGTTCAAGGCCCGCAAAATCGGTGCGGCGCTGGTGGCGCGCAATGCCGCTATGCACCTTGAGCGCGAATTGATGAACAAAGAAGGCGGCTGGAAACCGCTGGTCTATTGTTGGCGCGGCGGGCAGCGTTCCGGTTCTTTTGCCACCATTTTGCGGCAAGTCGGTTGGCGGGCGGAAGTGGTTGAGGGGGGCTACAAGGCCTATCGCAAACGGGTGCGACAGGTGCTGTATGAACAGGCGTTTGCGCCCGAACTGGTGCTGCTGGATGGCAATACAGGCACGGCCAAAACCGATATTTTGGCGGCGCTCGCCAGGCGTGGGGTGCAGGTGATAGACCTTGAAGGGCTGGCCAACCATCGCGGCTCGTTGTTCGGGGCGCGGGCAGGGGGGCAGCCTTCACAAAAGGGGTTCGAGACGGCGCTGGCGCAGGTAATTGCGCGGCTGGACCCGAACCGACCTGTGGTTGTGGAGGCGGAAAGCTCCAAGATCGGCCGTCTGGTGGTGCCGCCAAAGCTGTGGGCGGCCATGCGGGCGGCCCCGCGGTTGGAGATCCAGGCTCCGTTGGCGGCGCGGGCGCGGTATCTGGCGGCGGCCTATCGCGACATTATCGAGGATAAAACGCGGTTGGCGGAAACCCTGGAGAAGCTGCGGACCTACCAGCCCGCCGAGACCATTGCGCACTGGCACAAGCTGGCGGACGCGGGCGAGATGGAAGCCCTGGCGACAGGGCTGATGGCCGAGCACTATGATACGCGCTATGCAAAAGCGCGGGCGAACAAGGCTAAGATTACGCCGATGCAGGTTGAAGGGCTGACTCCGACAGATATTGCGGTTGTGGCGGCGCGCATCGAGGCGCACTTGGGCTAGAGCGTTTCAGGTTTTGACGGAAGCGTAGCCTGCGTTTTTGAAATAGTTTGCACACTCTTCCGCGGTGATGCGCTCGAGGGTGGTGCCGACGGCGCGCCAGAGGGTGTCTCTTGAGCGGGC
>JALWPC010000313.1 GCA_026995265.1 Paracoccaceae bacterium | reverse complement strand
CACTGCCCTGCCTCCTCTGAGCCGTTAATGGCTTCTGTCGGGAGGTATTCTGTCAGGCTTTGGCGATTCCGGCAAGTGCGGATTTTATACGCTACAACTCAACCTTCAGATGCTCCGCCACCGAGAAAATATCCTTATCCCCGCGCCCGCTCAGGTTCACCACCATCAGGTGGTCGCTCGGGAGGTCCGGCGCGATTTTGGCCGCATAGGCCAGCGCGTGGGAGCTTTCCAGCGCCGGGATAATCCCCTCGGTGGCGCAAAGCAACTGGAAGGCCTCGAGCGCCTCGGTATCGGTCACCGATTGGTAATCAACCCGCCCTATATCGTGCAACCATGAGTGCTCGGGGCCAATGCCGGGGTAATCCAGCCCCGCCGAAATCGAGTGGCCCTCAAGGATCTGCCCGTCCTCGTCTTGCAGCAAATAAGTGCGGTTGCCGTGCAGCACGCCCGGGCGGCCGCCGGTGATGCTGGCGGCGTGTTCCATGCGCTCATCCACCCCGTGGCCGCCCGCCTCAACGCCAACAATCCGCACGCTTTCATCGTCCAGAAACGGGTGAAACAGCCCCATGGCATTGGAGCCGCCACCGATGCAGGCGACAAGGCTATCGGGCAAACGGCCCTCGGCCTCTTCCATCTGCCAGCGGGTTTCCCGCCCGATAATGGTCTGAAAATCCCGCACCATGGCGGGGTATGGGTGCGGACCGGCCACGGTGCCGATACAGTAAAAGGTCTCGTCCACATTGGTGACCCAGTCGCGCATCGCCTCGTTCATCGCGTCTTTCAGGGTGCCACGGCCCGCGGTGACAGGCACCACCTCGGCCCCCAGAAGCTTCATGCGGAACACGTTGGGCGCTTGCCGTTCCACATCGGTTTTGCCCATGAACACCACGCATTTCAGGCCAAACTTGGCGCAGACCGTCGCCGTGGCCACCCCGTGCTGCCCTGCGCCGGTTTCCGCAATAATCCGGGTTTTACCCATCCGCCGCGCCAGCAGTATCTGCCCCAGCACGTTGTTGATCTTGTGTGCGCCGGTGTGGTTGAGTTCGTCCCGCTTCAGATAAATCTTCGCCCCGCCGAAATGCGCGCTCAGCCGCTCGGCATAATAAAGCGGCGAGGGGCGGCCCACATAGTGTTTCCAGAGGTGGTCCATCTCGGCCCAGAAGCTCTCGTCGGTTTTGGCAAACTCATACTGCGCTTCCAGCTCCAGAATCAGCGGCATCAGGGTTTCGGACACAAAGCGCCCGCCGTGAATGCCATAGCGGCCCTGCTCGTCGGGGCCTTGCATGTAGGAGTTTTTGGTGTCGGACATAGGGGAAGCCTCTTGCTGGTTTCGCCCTCTTTAGCCCACAACGCCCGCCGCTTCAATAAAGGCTTTGATCAGGGCGGGGTCTTTCACCCCGGGGGCGCTTTCAACGCCGGAGGAAACATCCACCTGCGCCGCGCCCGTCAGCCGAATGGCCTCGGCCACATTGCCGGGAACCAGCCCCCCCGCCAGCATCCAAGGCCGCTGCCACTTGCGCCCGGCGATCAGCCGCCAGTCAAAGGAAAGCCCGTTGCCGCCGGGCAAATCGGCATTTTTGGGCGGCTTGGCATCAACCAATATCTGGTCGGCCACCGCCTCGTAATCGGCGATCCGGGCAATGTCGGCGGCCTCGGCCACGCCCAGGGCCTTCATCACCGGCAGGCCGATGCGCGCCCTGATCCGGGCCACCCGCGCGGGGCTTTCGGCCCCGTGTAGTTGCAGCATATCCAGCGGCACCTGCCGGAGAATGTCGTCAATCTCGGCATCGGTGGCATTCACCACCAGCGCCACCTTGGCCATGCCCACGGGAGCGGAGAGCGCCAGCGCGGCGGCTTGCGGCGGGGTGACATAGCGCGGCGATTTGGGAAAGAAATTCAGCCCGATATAGCGCGCACCCGCCCTGGCGGCGGCCTCGACATCAGCCTTCGTTTTCAGCCCGCAAATCTTGACCCGCATCAGTTCAACAGCGCCAGAACGTCATCCTCATCCGCTCCGCTGGCACTTTTCAGCTTCGCCACTTCCGAGGCCAGCGCCGCCGCCTCGCGGTTTTTCACCGCCGCCTGACGGCGGTATTTGTGCTCGCGGAAATATTCAAGGACATAGCCCAGCAGCAATCCCGCCCCGATGGCGGCAAAGATGACCGCAAACAGCGGCACTTCAAAGTGAAGCTTATCGGCGTAGGGCAGGCCATCGGGCAAGGCGGCAACCGTGACCAAACCCTTGTTGGCCAATGCCAGCAACACCAAGGCGGCCATGAAGCCCGCCAGAATTATATATTTAAGATAGCGCATCATGCCCCCTTAGCCAGGCGCAATTCACTTGCCGTTCAGGCGATCACGCAGGCGTTTTCCGGTTTTGAAAAACGGCACGTATTTTTCTTCCACTTTCACGGTTTCTCCGGTGCGCGGGTTACGCCCTGTGCGCGCCTCGCGCTTCTTCACAGAAAACGCGCCAAATCCGCGCAGTTCCACCCGTTTGCCTGCGGCCATGGCTTCCACGATTTCATCAAAAATGGTTCCAACAATGCGTTCGACATCCCGTTGGTAAAGGTGCGGGTTCTCTTCGGCGATCTTTTGGATCAATTCGGATTTTATCATTGTTGTTCCTCTCCAAGTTGTCGAGCCTTTACAGAGGCGCCCCGTCAAGCACCGTTACAATTATTACAATCGTCGCTGCTATTGTGCCACGCCTTAGCGCGTTATGGAATAGAGCCGAGGCGATTCAGGCGCAGAAATGCGCTTTAAAAGCGGATTTATGCCCAATAAAGCCGATAAAACCCCATTATACCAAGGGCCTGGCTGGGTGAGGTCCCAATCTTTCACCTCCAGGTCGGTTAACGTTTGCGTCACCGATTCGAGATAGGCGCGGGCTTCTGCATCGCCGCCCAACTCGTCAATCAGCCCTTTTTCCACCGCCTTACGCCCCGTAAACACGCCACCTGTCGTGACGTCATCCAGCGCGGTTCCGCTCAGGTTGCGCCGCTCGGAAACAAGGTTTTTGAACCATTGGAAGGTTTCCTCGATTATCGCCTTTTGCGCCGCGATTTCCGCGGGGTTGGCCGCCCGAAACGGGCTCACCCCGCCCTTGATCTCGGAACTGCGCACCACTTGCATTTGCACCCCGACCCGGGATAGCAAACCGCTCATATCGGGGTATTCCATGATCACGCCAATAGAGCCGGTCACGGTGTTGGAATGCGCCACAATATAATCCGCCCCCAGGGCCGCCATATAGCCCCCTGACGCCGCCATGCCTTCCATCTCGGCCACCACCGGCTTATTTGCCGCCACATCCCGCAGGCTGTTGTAGAGAATTTCCGAGCCCACAACCGTGCCTCCGGGCGAGTTGATCAGCACGATCAGCGCCTTTACATCATCATCCCCGGCGATTTTGGCCAGCACTTCTTCGCGGTGGCGGTCTTGGGTGATCACCCCGTCAATGGTGACACGGGCAATATGCGCGCCCGTCGGGAAACCGTCCCCGGCAGTGCTCAGCGCCCACCAGACAACACCGCCCAGCAGCAGCACCATAAACCCGATGCCGCGCCAAAAACCAGAACGGCGCCACTTACGGCGCCGTTCCTCGTAAAGGTCTCTCTCGAGTCCGTCTTTTTTACCATCCCAAGGGGGCATTATTCGTCAGAGCCTTTCAGCGCCGCGCCGAGAATATCGCCCAGCGAAGCCCCGGAATCCGACGAACCATACTGCTCGATCGCTTCCTTCTCTTCGGCAATCTCGCGGGCTTTGATGGAAAGGCCAAGGCGGCGCGAGGATTTGTCGATATTGGTAACGCGGGCATCCACCTTGTCGCCCACCGAGAACCGCTCGGGGCGCTGCTCGGCACGGTCACGGGAGAGGTCAGAGCGGCGAATGAAGGATTTCATCCCGTCATACATCACCTCGATACCGCCATCTTCAATGGCGGTAACCTCAACCGTCACAACCGCGCCGCGCTTGATGCCTCCAACGGCACCGGCAAACGGATCTTCGCCCAGTTCCTTGATCGACAGGCTGATACGTTCCTTTTCGGGGTCAATATCGGTCACAACCGCTTTCACGATGTCGCCCTTCTGGTAATCCTGAATGGCCTCCTCGCCGGAGCGGTCCCAGTCAAGGCCCGAAAGGTGGACCATGCCGTCAATATCGCCATCCAGACCGATGAACAGGCCGAATTCAGTGATGTTCTTGACCTCGCCTTCAACTTCGGTGCCCACAGGGTGGGACTTGGCGAAATTCTCCCAAGGATTGCCCTGGGTTTGCTTGAGACCAAGGGAAACACGGCGCTTAGCCGTGTCGATCTCCAGCACCATCACTTCAACCTCTTCGGAGGTGGAAACAATTTTGCCCGGATGCACATTCTTCTTGGTCCAGGACATTTCGGACACGTGAACGAGGCCCTCGACACCGGCTTCCAGCTCCACAAACGCCCCGTAATCGGTGATGTTGGTGACGCGGCCCTTATGCACCGATCCCAGTGGATAGCGGGCTTCCACATCCAGCCACGGGTCTTCCTGAAGCTGCTTCATGCCAAGGCTGATGCGCATGGTTTCGCGGTTGATCTTCACAACCTGCACCTTCACCGTCTGGCCGATTTCCAGAATTTCGGACGGGTGGTTCACACGGCGCCAGGCCATGTCTGTTACGTGCAGCAGGCCATCTACGCCGCCAAGGTCCACGAATGCACCGTAATCGGTGATATTCTTGACCACACCTTCAACCGTATCCCCCTCGGCAAGCTTGCCAACGATTTCCGCCCGCTGCTCGGCGCGGCTCTCTTCCAGAATGGCGCGGCGGGACACAACGATGTTACCCCGGCGGCGGTCCATTTTCAGAATCTGGAATGGCTGAGCAATGCCCATCAGCGGGCCGGCATCGCGCACGGGGCGCACATCAACCTGGCTGCCTGGCAGGAACGCCACCGCGCCGCCAAGGTCCACGGTAAAGCCGCCTTTGACGCGGCCAAACATGGCCCCTTCAACGCGCTCTTCTTTTTCGTAAGCTTTCTCGAGCCGGTCCCAGGCTTCCTCGCGGCGGGCCTTCTCGCGGCTGATCGCCGCTTCGCCCTTGGCGTTTTCCACGCGCTCAAGGAACACCTCAACCGTATCGCCCACTTCAACCTCGGGCGGCTGGCCGGGCTCGGCAAATTCTTTCAGGTCAACGCGGCCTTCCATTTTGTAGCCAACGTCGATAATCGCCTGGCCGGCTTCAATTGCAATAACCGTGCCTTTGACGACAGTTCCCTCTTCGGGGGTTTCAAGTTCAAAGCTCTCGTTCAGAAGGGCTTCAAAGTCTTCCATAGATGCGGAAGTAGCCATA
>JALWPC010000312.1 GCA_026995265.1 Paracoccaceae bacterium | reverse complement strand
TGAGCCCATCGGGCCGTGCTGACACGGCCTGCCGCTGGTGAGTGGGGGGCCTTGCGCCTCCCCGAACCAGCGGCACCTCTGGAGGTTCAGCCTTCGCAAAAGGTGCGTGGAGACCACGCACCCTACGATTCCGCCGCGCCAGCCTCTGGACAATTCCTCCTGTTGCCCTCACAAATACTGCAAACAACCCGAAGGACACAAAATGAGCTATGATCTGCTGCTTGAGCATTTGAAAAAAACCACGGCGCTCGCGCAGATTTCCGGCCTGCTGGGCTGGGATCAGGAAACCAAGATGCCGAGCAAAGGCGGGGTGCAGCGGGCCGAGCATATGGGAGCGTTGGAGGGTGTTTTGCACGCACGGCGCGCGGACCCAAGGGTCGCCGAGTGGATTGCGGCGATTGACGTGGACAAGTTGGACGCCGCCGGGCAGGCGAATGTGCGGGAGGCTTCAAGGGCGTATAATACGGCGGTGAAGGTGCCGGCGGATCTTGCCGAGGCGCTGGCTAAACACGCGGCGCGCTCGCAGGGGATTTGGGCCAAGGCGCGGGCGGCGGAAAGCGTGGTGGATTTCGCGCCGACGCTCAAGGAAATGATCAACCTGAAGCGGCAAGAGGCCGAGGCACGCCGTGAGGGGAATGCCAGCCTCTATGACACGCTGATGGATGATTACGAGCCGGGGATGAGAACCAGCGAGATCAGCGCTCTGTTGGGCGACCTGCGCGAAGGGCTGGTGGACCTGCGCGGGCGGATTGCCGAAAGCGGTAAGGAAATGCCGCGTCTTTCTGGAGATTTCAGCAAAGACAAACAACTGGCCCTGGCACGGGAACTCCCCGCGATTTTTGGTTATGACTGGGAGGCGGGGCGGCTCGACCTTGCCGTGCATCCGTTTTGCTCGGGCAATGGCGGTGATGTGCGCCTGACGACGCGGGTGGATGAGAGCAATCCGTTTGATTGTGTCTATTCCACCATCCACGAAACCGGCCACGGCATGTATGAGCAGAGCATCCCCAAGGCGGACACGCTGGAACCGGCCTATTCCTATGCCTCGATGGGGGTGCATGAAAGCCAGAGCCGGATGATGGAGAACCAGATCGGGCGCTCACGGGCGTTTGCCGAGCATCTGTTTTCGATGTTTCGGAAGCATTTTGGCGACATCGGGGTTTCGAACCCAGATGATTTCCACAAGGCGGTGAACCGGGTGCACAGCGGCTATATCCGCACCGAAAGCGACGAGGTGCATTATAACCTGCACAT
>JALWPC010000311.1 GCA_026995265.1 Paracoccaceae bacterium | reverse complement strand
GACCAGCCCTATATCGGCGAGCGGTTTATAGGTGGTTTTGGCCGGGCGGATATGGTGCGGGGCCATGAGCGGCGCGAAATCAGGGTGCGCCCCTGTGCGGGGCTGGGCAACGCCATTCTGATGACCACCTTTCCCGAAGTAGGCACCGAGGCGGAAGGCGCGGCGTTTGCGGCAGTCTCCGCCCAATGCAAGCTCACCCGTTTTAGCCTGGATTGCTATGCCTATGCCCTGCTGGCGATGGGCCAGATTGACCTTGTGATCGAGGCGGGTCTGAACGCCTATGACGTGCAGGGGCCCATCGGCGTGGTGCAGGGCGCGGGTGGCATTGTGACCAACTGGCAAGGCGGGCCGGCCCATAATGGCGGGCAGATAATAGCGGCGGGGGATGCGCGGGTTCATGCCGCGGCACTCGATATTCTGAATCGATAACGGTGCAGGCGCCCCGTGGCCACGGAAATGCGGTAGCGCCGGTCAACCCGAGCCCGCCAGTCCGGACGCTTTGCAGGATGATGATGAAATAAATGTTCCCAACCATGATCGCAATCATATCCGGGCCCCGTGCGCCGTGCTAGTTTGCGCGCCAAACTCAAGCAAAGGACCCCTGAATGAAACGCCTGATCCTCTCTGCGGCGGCCCTGCCGCTCCTCGCCCAAGCCGCTTCTGCCTATGAGCTGGAAATCCAGCCGGTGGTTGATAACGTCTATGCGCTGGTGGGCACCATCAACCAGCGCAGCGCCGAGAACTTCGGCGATAACGCCACTTTCGGCGTCATCGTCACCCCCGAGGGCGTGGTGCTGGTGGATGCGGGGGCAAGCTGGAAAGGCGCCGAGCTGATCGACCAAACCATTGACCAGATCACCGACCAGCCGGTGAAATACGTGATCAACACCGGCGGGCAGGACCACCGCTGGCTGGGCAACAACTATTGGCAGGCCCACGGGGCCACGGTCATCACCTCTATTTCCTCGCAGACCGAGCGCTTTGCCCGCCTGGATGAAGAACTGGCGATGATGACCCATTTCGCCGGAGATGCGGTGCTGGAGGGCACCGTGCCCGCCAAGGCCGACATCACCTTTGAGGCCAGTTACACCCTCGATTTTGGCGGTGAACACCTTGAGATTATCCACCCCGAAACCGGCGGCCACACTCCGGGTGACAGCTTTGTGTGGATGGGTGACAAAAGCGTGATGTTTGCCGGCGATATCGTGTTTTACGAGCGGATGCTGGGCTTTGGCGAAGAGCGCTTCCTGAACT
>JALWPC010000310.1 GCA_026995265.1 Paracoccaceae bacterium | reverse complement strand
ACCAACACACCCCTTGAAATTCCGCCGTGCCCCTGCCAGAATATCTGGCAACAAAAGGACGACAAATGATCAAATCCATTTTTCGTAACCCGTTTTTGCTTGTGTTTTTTCTGCTCATCACCACCGCCGCCCGCGCCGCCTGCCCCGCGCCGCTGCAAGGCAGCGCCTATGATCGCCAAATCACCAGCGGCCCTGTTGACCAGGCTCTGTTTAACAGCGCCGTGCTCTATTACACCAACAATATTCGCTGCACCCGCGGCCTATCGCTTTTTGCCTCAACCCAGGATGTGTTTGGAGCCGCGATCACACAGGCGCTCAACATGACGCGCACCCGCACTTATAGTCACAACCTGAATGTGGCCGGTGCCCGTGATTTGCGCCAGCGCATGCACGCACAAACCCAAAGTTTCCGCGCGGCGGGAGAGAATATCGCCAAGAATTTTGTGTATGTGCTGAACGGGCGGCCTTATATTCCGGCGGAGAATTGCGCCTTTCGCTATCTGTCCACCCGCCAGCCCGTGCCCATCCACACCTACCGAAGCCTGGCGCAAGAACTGGTCAATTCCTGGGCGAGCTCGCCTGCGCACCTTGCCAATATTACCAGCCGAAAATATAACCGCATGGGAGCGGCCTTCGGGTTGGACCTCCAGGGGCAGCTATGTGGCGAGGTCTATGCTAGCCAGGTATTTGCCGGATAGGCACGCAAAAACCGGCGTTGGCCGCAGCCTTCACCGTATTTACTGTGCCAATGTATGGCCCCGGGCGGGAAATTCCCTGGCCTTGAAAAGGAAGATCGCGTCGGTTGGCTCGGTGCCAAACGGTTTTACTCGATACTCGATACAGTCCAAGTGGCCGCCTTTAGATTTGGTGTCGGCGGAACGCAAATGGCGTTAGTGTTGACATGCCCGACGCGATGTTCCCGAAGCCTTTGCGGCTTTGTCTGGCATGGGGACAGTTTTAGCAAAACTTTATGAATGGGGCGTAACCGATGCGCGCGGTGGTTTGGGATTTGGCGCAACAGCGGGCGGGGGGCTTGTGGCTATTGCTCGGGCTTGGGGGCGAAGGCGGGCTGACGACTTAAAACTGGACCCGGTCTGGCAACCCAATACGGCAAGACATGGCCTCGCTAACGGATACACCCAGAGGGGTTCGCCAAGCCATGCGATGCCAGACGCGCCGCCAGCCGAACCAAAGGCGAGGCACAGGCCCCGGCTTTGCAAACGGAAACCCGGGCGGCTGGATTCTATTTCGGCATTCA
>JALWPC010000309.1 GCA_026995265.1 Paracoccaceae bacterium | reverse complement strand
CCGCACCGGGGCCCTGATACACCGTCTGGCCGATAAAATCGCCCTCGACCACCACCATATTGCTGACCCCCTCCAACTGCCCGAGCGGCGAGGCGGTAGGGACAAGGCAGGGCTGCATCCGCTGCTCGATGCCATCGGCGTTTTGCTGCGCCACGCCCAGAAGCTTGATCTTGTAGCCCATATCGGCGGCGTTTTTGATGTCTTGCAGGGTGATGCGCTCTATGCCCTCGATCTTGACCTTGTCAAAGGAAACGCGGGTGCCAAAGGCGGTGGCGGCCAGCAGGCTGAGCTTGTGGGCGGCGTCGATCCCGCCCACATCCACCGTCGGGTCGGCCTCGGCATAGCCCAAAGCCTGCGCCTGTTTCAGCACCGCCCCATAGCTATCGCCCGTGGCGTCCATCTTGGTGAGGATATAGTTGCAGGTGCCGTTCATCACCCCCATAATGCGGGAAATGCCGTTGCCCGCCAGCCCCTCGGTGAGAGCCTTCACAATCGGAATGCCCCCGGCCACGGCGGCCTCGAAGCGCAGGGCCGCGCCGGTGCTTTCGGCCAGTTCGGCCAGGGCCTGCCCGTGCAGGGCCAACATGGCCTTGTTGGCTGTCACCACATGCTTGCCCGCCGCCAGCGCCGCCTCGCACGCCGCCTTGGCGGGGCCGTCCTCGCCGCCCATCACCTCGACGAACAAGTCCACATCCGCACGCCTGGCCAGCGCCACAGGGTCATCCTCCCAGGCATAGGCGGAGAGATCAACGCCGCGATCCTTGCCCCTGGAACGGGCCGAAACCGCCACGATTTCCAGCGGGCGGCCGGCACGGCGGGCCAGCAGCGGCCCGTGGGTCTGCACCATTTTCACCACGCCGACACCCACGGTGCCAAGGCCTGCGATTGCTATTCTCAAGGGCTTGCTCATGGGTCTAATCCTTTGTGTCCGGCTCGAGAAAACCCCAGCCGTCGGGGGCGTAGCCGCGGGGCTGCGCCAGCTTTGTGGTGCGCTCTTCGTGCAGCCAGATGTCATCGGCGGTCATGCGGGTGGGCACCCGCACAAGAACCGCCTCGCGTGGGGGGCCCTCCAGCGTGTTCTCAGCCTCGACCTTGGCCCCGTAGCCAAAGGTTTTCAGCGCTTTTAGAAAGGCGGGCTGGTCGGGGTTGTCGGCGGGAATAAAGAACAATTCCAGTTCGATAGCCGCTCCCTCGGGCACCTTGCCCTCGGCAAGAAACTGCGCCACCGAGTAGTAGGTGGCGGCCTTCTGGTCAAATGTA
>JALWPC010000308.1 GCA_026995265.1 Paracoccaceae bacterium | reverse complement strand
GCAGCCTGGACGATGTCGCCGATTGGCAGGCGGCGCTGGCGGGGCATGACGTGCTCATCCATGCGGCCTCTCCAATAACCGCATGGGGAAAGGCGGCACTTTTGCAGCGCCAGATCGTCGATGCCACCCTAATGCTGGCCGAGGCCTGCGCTACGCACGGGGTGGGCCGCATGGTGTATCTGAGTTCTGAATCAGTGCTGCAGGGCGCCGGGCCGCTATTGGACATTGACGAAACGCGCGCCTATCCGCAACGGGTAAACTCCCGCTACGGGGCCTGTAAAAAGGCCGCCGAAGAGGGGTTGCTGGCCCGTGCGGGCGGGCCGGAGGTCATTATCCTGCGCCCCGCCTTCATCTGGGGGCCGGGCGGGCAGATAGAGCAGGTGCTCGACAAGGTGCGTAGCGGCCAGTTTGTCTGGATCGACCATGGCCGCGCGCCGATGGAAACCAGCCATGTGGAGAAATTTGTCGAGGGGATCATACGGGCGCTAACCGGCGGAAAACCGGGGTCGGTTTATTTCATCACCGATGCCGCCGACCTGAGCGTGCGCGAGGTGCTCGGCGCGTTGATCAGTGCGTTTGGCCTGACCCCGCCCACCCGCAACCTGCCCTTGTGGCTGGCGCGCCCGCTGGCAAGCGTGGTCGAAGCGGTCTGGGCATGCCTGCGCCTGCGCTCCACCCCGCCCCTGTCGCGCTTTCAGTTGGAGTTTGTCGCCCTGCCCCGTCGCTATTCCCTTGCGCGGGCCCGGGCCGAGCTCGGCTATACGCCCGTGGTTTCCTTTAAGGAAGGTGTGGAGGACATTGCGGCGGCCCGCAATGCGGGGGAAGGTGGGTAGAATACGTCTGGCGAGCCGCGTTTTGTGGTGAACCCCGATTGGCTGGTGGTGGGCCGCAGGGCCGGAAATGGGCACCCTTCAGGGGGGAGCGCGCGTGCGCGAGGGGGCGGAACGCCCCCTTTTGCCGAGCCGAAGGCGAGGCCACGCCCAACCGGCGGGGTCGTTTGCGCAGCAAACGGCAACGGCGGGCGGGAGTGCGTCGTTTCAGCCTCACGATGAGCTTGCGACGTGTGCCAAATGTGCCTTTGCTTCGGGGAGGGCCAAACCCGCATTGCTTGTGGCGCGGGCAGCACACATCCCCCCCGCTCAGCAAAGGCAGGTTTTCAGCAGGCTGAAAACGATGGCCCTACGGGCCATGGCCTCGGCTTCGCCTCGGTGGACCAAACGGCACCCTTTAGCGATAAGCCGAAAACGGTGTGTATTGGATGAGGTCCCCGACCTTAACATCCATGGCCTCGTCCGGCAGTTCCACGAAACCATTGGCCCATGCCAACCCAGAGATGCGACCCGACCCTTCAGAGGCGAACACTTCAACCGCGCCATCCGCCCGCCGTCGCGCCCGCAGATATTCACGCCGCCCTGCCTTTTTGCGCTTTTCAAAAGCGGCGGGCAGAGGCACGGGCTGCGGCACCTGCCAGCCCATCCCCTGCAGCGCCCCCAGCGCGGGACGGGCGAAAACAAGTGCGGTGGTAAACGCCGCCACAGGGTTTCCCGGCAGGCCAAACACCGGCAGGCCCTGCCACATGGCCAGCGCCAGCGGGCGGCCCGGTTTAATGGCGATCCGCCACAGGTTCAGCTGCCCCCCTGCCGCCAGCGCCGCCGACATGTGGTCTTCATCCCCCGCCGATGCCCCGCCCGAGGTCAGCAGCGCATCGCAGCGCGCCGCCGCGCCTTCCAGCGCCGCCACCACCGCCGCGCGGTTGTCAGGGGCGACGCCGAGGTCCACCGGCTCAAAGCCCCAATCGGCCAGCAGGGCCAGCAACATCGGGCGGTTGGCGTCATAAATCTGGTGGGCCGTGGCCGCCTCGCCGGGCTGGCGCAGCTCGTCCCCGGTGGAGAGCACCCCGACGCGCAGGCGCTTATAAACCGGAACCTCCGCCACCCCGAGCGCCACCAGCAGGCCCAGTTCCTGCGGCCCCAGCCGCGTGCCTGCGGGCAGGGCCTCGGCTCCGGCCATCATATCCTCGCCCATGGCGCGGCAGTTCGCCCCCGCCTTCAGCCCCGCCGCAAAGTGCAGCACTCCGCCCTCGACCCGCACATCCTCCTGCATGATCACCGTATCCACGCCCGCAGGCAGCGAGGCCCCCGTGAGAACCCGCACCGCCTGCCCGGCGGGCACCGCGCCCTCAAAGGGCGCCCCCGCCGCCGCGCGCCCCTCAACCAGCGGCAGGGCATGGGGCCCCGCGCCCAGCGCCGCAAAAGCAAAGCCGTAGCCATCCACCGCCGCATTGGCATGGGGCGGGTTGGCGCGCCTCGCCGCCACCGCCTCGGCCAGCACCCGCTTTGATGCCGCCGCTACAGGCAGCACCTCCACCTCGACCACACAGCGCATATGCGCCTTTAAATGCGCCAATGCTTCTGAAACCGGCGTCCAGTGCGTCCCCTCGGGCAGGGCAAAGCAATCATCCTTTAAGCGCGGGGTGTCAGCCAAGGCCCACCTCCTTCAGCACGAAATCGGCGATCGCCGGAATGTCGTTTATGTCGAGCACCGGCACGCCGAGCGCCCCCACATCATGCCCTGCCGCCACGGCCTTTATGCTCGGGTCGTTGAGTGCGATCAGCGGGCGATCAGGCTTCACTGAGGCCTCGATCTTGGCGTGGTCGTTTTTCTTGAACCCCTCGATCAGCACGATGTCCACGGGGCTGAGCTTGGCCAGCAGGTCCTCCACGCTCGGCTCCTTTGCCCCGCGCAGCTCGTGCATCAGCGCCCAGCGATGGGCCGAGGCCAAAATCACCTCGCCCGCCCCGGCGGCGCGGTGGCGGAAGCTGTCCTTGCCGGGCTGGTCCACATCTACCGAATGGTGGGCGTGCTTGATGGTGGAGACGCGCAAACCCCGCCCCGTGAGCTCCGCCACCAGCCGCTCGGTTAGGGTGGTTTTGCCGCTGTTTTTCCAGCCGGTAATGCCAAAAACCTTCATATTAGCCCTTCCGCGCGCGCCAGATCCTCCGGCGTGTTGATGTTGAAAAACGGGTCGTCCCCGAAGCCGTGGAACACGATGGGCGCGCAGCCCAGCGGCTCGGCCCATTGGATAACCTTGCGCAGCCCCTCCTGCAAGGCCGCGCGCAAATGCGCACGGTCCGCCACATCATAAAGCGCAAAGGTCGGCTGGCGGAAATAGCCGCCGCCCGCGCGTGGGCTGTGCACCATGGCCATCGGCTGCCCCACCGCCTCGCAAGCAAAGCGCAGGCCCTGCACAAGGCGGGGCGGGAAGAAGGGGGTGTCGGCAGCGACGCTGACAATGTGCGAAAAGCGGTTTTCGGCGGCCCAATCCATGCCCGCCAGCACCCCCGCCAAGGGGCCGGCAAAGCCCGCAATGCTATCGGCCACCACCGGCAGGCCGAAATCCGCAAAGCGCGCCGCATCGCCATTGGCGTTGAGCACCACGGCTTCGACCTGCGGGGCAATCCGGCCGATCACATGGGCCAGCATCGGCCGCCCGCCAAGGGGGAGCAGGCATTTATCCCCCCCGCCCATGCGGCTCGATAGCCCGCCCGCCAGCACCACTGCTGCAATGCGAGCCTCTGGGCTGGAGGGCGTCAGGCGGGGTGTCTGTGATTGCATGGATCAAAACTCGTGATTTTTGTTTCAGCCCGGCGGGCGCTATAGGGAAGGTGCAACGAAGCGGGGGGGATGTCCAGCATGGGCCGCGCATATTGGCAAGGTTTTCGGGCGGGCGCACCCTTTGTGCTGGTGGTGGCCCCGTTCGGGCTGCTGTTCGGCGTGGTCGCCACCGAGGCGGGGATGGACCTGTGGCAAACCATGGCGATGACGGTGCTGGTGATCGCGGGCGCCTCGCAATTTGCCGCCGTGCAGTTGCTGTCTGACCACGCGCCGGTGCTGGTGGCGGTGGCCACGGGGCTGGCCGTAAATATGCGCATGGCGATGTATTCCGCCTCGCTCGCGCCGCATCTGGGCAAGGCCAACCTGGGGCGGCGGGCCTTGGTGGCGTATTTTCTGGTGGATCAGAGCTATGCGGTTTCGGTGGCGGAATATGAGCAAAACCCCGCGCGGCCCCTGCCGGATAAACTCGCTTACTTTTTTGGCTCGATGACCCCGATTGCCCCGCTCTGGTACGGGTTTACGCTGGTAGGAGCGGTAGCAGGCGCCGCCATTCCGCCGGAATACGCGCTGGATTTCGCGGTGCCGATCACATTCATCGCCATCGTTGCCCCCGCCTTACGCAGCCTCCCCCACATCGCCGCCGCCTTTGTCTCTGTCGCTGCCTCACTGGCGCTGGCAGGGCTGCCCTATAATAGCGGGCTGATGGTCGCGGCGCTGCTGGCGATGATCACTGGGGCCTTTATTGATAAACGCATGGAGCAAGCCCATGGATAACGCGGCAATCTGGACCACCATCTTCGCGCTGGGAATCGGCACCTTCCTGATCCGGTTTTCCTTTCTTGGGTTGCTCGGAGGGCGCGACCTGCCCGAATGGCTCACCCGCCACCTACGCTATGTGCCGGTGGCCGTGTTGCCCGGGCTGGTCGCGCCCCTAGTGGTCTGGCCCGAAGCCACAGGCGGCCAAGCCGACCTCGCCCGCAGCCTCGCCGCCCTCACAGCACTGTCCATAGGCGCACTCACCCGCTCGGTTCTAAGCGCAATCTTTGGCGGTATGGCGGTGCTATACGGTGTGCAATTTGTGCTTTCATAAATGCCTACCAAGGCTCGCTACCCCGATTGTTTCCGGTGCGAAAGCACCGGACCGCGCCTCGCTGCGCTCGGTGGCGGCGCGTCAGGCATAGCGCTTGCGGCGAGATCGCACCCGCGCCGCTCTCGAACCTCCGCATATATGGCAAATTCAGAAAGGGGCTTCGCCCCTCTGCGCAAGCGCATTCACCCCGGAGTATTTATGAAAAATGGAAAATCATTCCAAATTGTTCAAATATCCCGGGGGAGCGAAACGGGGGCAGAGCCCCCTTTCGGAACGCGCCACAAGCGCTGTGTTCGCAGCGCGGCGCGCGTAAGACATCACAAAGCAGAGCAACGGTTGACGCGCCGCCACCGAGCGAAGCGAGGCCATCGCCCGTTAGGGCCCCCGTTTTTTCCTTGCAAAAACATGGCTTTCCCGAGGGGGGCTTTAACCTCCCGAAAGGAACGGCACGCTGGCAAGGTAGCAAAAAAAAAGGACCGCACCGAAGTGCAGCCCTTTCGGTTATACAGTGCGAAAAATCTTAGTTCTTCGCATAGAATTCCACCACGAGGTTTGGTTCCATAACCACCGGATATGGCACATCCGAAAGCGTTGGTGTGCGCAGGAATTCGCAGGTCAGCTTGCTGTGATCCACGTTCAGATATTCCGGCGTATCGCGCTCTGGCGAAGCAATGGCCTCCAGCACCAGAC
>JALWPC010000307.1 GCA_026995265.1 Paracoccaceae bacterium | reverse complement strand
GGCCTGCGCGTAAAGCGCGTTGAAGGTGAAATCGCGGCGCCGCGCGTCGTCGATAATGTCATCCGAAAACGCCACCACGGCGCGGCGGCCGTCGGTCTCGACATCCTTGCGAAAGGTGGTGATCTCGTAGGGCTCACCGCCTTGAATAACGGTCACCGTGCCGTGGTCAATGCCGGTGGGAATGGCGCGCAGGCCCCTGGCCTTGGCCAGCGCCATAACGGCCTCGGGCAGGGCGTCGGTGGCAATGTCCACATCGGCCACCGGCACCCCGAAAATGGTGTTGCGCACGCAGCCGCCCACGGCCAGCGCGCGGTGGCCGGATTCTGTGAGCATGGCCATAACCGGCGCAGCGTCTTCCAGCCATTTTGCCCCTGAAATCCTCATAGCCGCTCCGCCAGGTTCCGGACCATCCGCGCACTCGCGCCCCAAATATAGTGCGGACCGTAGGGGATGGCCAGATAGCCGCGACCGCCGCGCCGGTGCAGGCGCATATTGGCCGGGTCCATCAGGAAATCCAGCGGCACGGTGAAGACCTCCTCCACTTCGGAGGGGTCGGGCCGGGGGTGAAAATCGCCCATAACCAGCCCCACCTGCGGGCTGATCTCGAAACCGGTGACGCTCTCATGCCCCTGCAAGGCGCCAAGTTTACGCGCGCCCACAAGCCCGATTTCCTCGCCCGCCTCGCGCATCGCCGCCGCCCAAAATCCGGCGTCCTCCTCCTCCACCTTGCCCCCCGGAAAGGCCACCTGCCCGGGGTGATTGCGCAGATGCGCGGCGCGGCGGGTAAGGATGACCTCCAGCCCCCCCGGCCCCTGAACAAGCGCGATCAGCACCGCCGCAGGGCGCAACTTTCGGTTGCTGGCGCGAAAGCCAGGCGCATAGTCAAAATCGCTGGAGCGCGCGGGGGCAGGGCGGGCGAGCGCCCGTTCAATGTCGGCCACGGTGATCATCGGGCCATGCCGATCAGCGCATCCACGTTCAGGTGGGACTCTATATGCTCTGCCAGCGCATCGAGCGCCGCCTCCACCGCCGCGCCATAGCTTAGCCCGCTGCCCTCCAGCCATGCGGCGCGGAAGCTGTCGGCGCTGAACATCCCGTGCAGGTAGCTCCCCGCCACCTGCCCGTCGGCGCTGATCGCCCCCTCGGGCTGGCCTGCCACCGTAAACATGGGCCGCGCGCGGTCCGGTCCCTCGGTGCTGCCGATATGGATTTCATAGCCCCGCACCGGCGTGCCCGAGGCCACATGCACCGCCGAAATCTCGCTGAGCCGCTTTTCGGGGCTCATCACGGTTTCCACATCCAGCAGCCCCAACCCCGAGACGCTGCCCGCTGGCCCTTCCACCCCGTCGGGGTCCGCTATCAGCCGCCCGAGCATCTGGTAACCGCCGCAAATCCCCAGCACCTTGCCGCCGCGGCGCAGGTGCGCCTTCAGGTCAATCTCCCAGCCTTGTTCGCGGAAAAAGGCGAGGTCCTTGATGGTGGATTTGCTGCCGGGGATCAGCACAAGGTCGGCGTCCCCGGGCAAGGGCCGACCTGCGGGCACCATGGTAACCCGCACATCCGGCTCTTGCGCCAACGGGTCGAGGTCGTCAAAATTTGCCATGCGGGAAAGCCGCGGCACCGCGATGTGATAGGCCCCCGTGCCGCCCGAGCGGATGTCCAGCGCGTCCTCGGCGGGCAGGCGGTGTGCATCCGCAAACCACGGCACTGTGCCCAACCCCTGCCAGCCCGTATGCGCCTCAATCGCGGTGAACCCCTCATGAAACAGCGCCGGATCGCCGCGAAATTTGTTGACGATAAACCCCTTGACCCGCCCCGCATCGGTGGGCGACATCACCGCCTTGGTGCCGACAATCTGGGCAATCACCCCGCCGCGATCTATATCGCCGACCAGCACCACGGGCACATCGGCGGCCTCGGCAAAGCCCATATTGGCAAGGTCGCCTGCGCGCAGGTTCACCTCGGCAGGGCTGCCCGCGCCCTCGACCACCACAATATCGGCCTCTGCCTTAAGGCGTTGAAAACTCTCCAGAACCTTGGGCATCAGCCCCGCCTTCAACCCGCCATAATCCCGCGCCTTCATCGTGGCCAGCCGCTGCCCCTGCACCACCACCTGCGCGCCGGTCTCGCTCTCGGGCTTCAGCAGAACCGGGTTCATATCCACGCTTGGGGCCACCCCGCAGGCCATTGCCTGCACCGCCTGCGCGCGGCCAATCTCGCCCCCCTCGGCCACGGCGGCATTGTTGGACATATTCTGCGGCTTAAAGGGCCGCACCGCCAGCCCGCGGCGCAGCATTGCGCGGCATATTCCGGCCACCAGCAGCGATTTTCCGACATTGGAGCCGGTGCCCTGGATCATAATGGCGCGGGAATTTTGCATAGGGTTGAGTGACACACTCAAGCCACGGTTTCAACCAAAATTGCGGGCGTCCGGCGACCCCAAAAGCTTAACCCGCGCCAGGTCTCCCTGCCGGAGCTGTGCCAGGTCGTCTGCGTAAATGGCTTGCATGTGAGCTATTTGAGTAGGGGAAAAGGGGCGGTAGGGCGTATCCGCCTCACTTAGCTTTTGCGCGGTTTCCTCCTTGCCGTGCTCAAGCAAGGCAAGGCGCAGTTGCTGCTGGGATTTGGACGCATTTCGATTCATATATTGCTGAGGCGGCAACCCAAGCGCCGCGCCGAAAATGGCGTCTATATGGGGTTCATAGGCGTTAACCCAGTTTTCAAATGGCATCACAAAGATTTCGGCGTCAGGGAAAGCCATGCGCACATTCTTCAGCACATCCAGCCAGCGCAGCGGTTGGTCAGCAAGCGATTGCAACTTGCGCGGCGTCGGAAAGGTGCCGCCTTGTGACAGTAAAAAAGCGATTGCCGAGCGCCAGTATTCGTCATAACTGCGGATTGTGAGGCTGATGCGCGAAATATAGGGGCCGAAAACGCGGGCAAACACCGCCAGGCGGTGCGGCGCATCGGGGTAAAGCCCTGTTAACTTGAAGTTAACTTTGATCGAACCGAGGATGTTTTCCTCGCTGAGAATGATGTGCTTGTGCCCCTGATCTTGTTGATAACTTAGCCTTTGCTCTAGCAAGTGCTTGTTTTTCAAAACGATAGAATCAATGCGTTTCCGCTCTTCAGCCAGAAGTGGCCCAGTGCCGAGCCAGCGGAACAGGCCGGGGTAGCGCCCGTCACGCATGGCAAACGGCCCCCAATAGCCAACCCCGCGTTGGCTCAGATTGGGGCGCTGCTCATGCAACGCCGCCTGCAAGCTGGTGGTGCCGGTGCGGTGGGCGCCGATATGCAGCTTTATCCGGTCCTTTTCGGGGAGTTTAGCCATCGCGCCGGGCGGTGCCCCAATAGTTGAACCCTGCGAATTTCGGGCTGGCGATGTATCCGGTATCGAGCGCCTCTATCTGAAACCCCGCTTGTTTGACAAGCGCATCAATCGGGCGGTTCAGGTGGCAGCCGCCGGAGAACCTGCCCCAGAGCGGGTCCAGCCTGTCTTGCCAGCGGCGCACCGAAGGGTCGGGTGCCTGCCCGTGTTCGCAGAAAATCAGCTTGCCGTCGGGCTTGAGCACGCGGCGCATTTGGCCAAGGGCCGCCGCCACTTCGGGAATGGTGCACAGCGTATAGGTGACCAGCACCGTATCTACCACGCCATCATCCAGCGGAATCTCCTCGCCCGGCAGGTCGAGGAAGCTCACCGGCACCGCCGCCCTGGCCGCC
The DNA here is from genome assembly GCA_026995265.1 of Paracoccaceae bacterium. Classification (GTDB taxonomy): domain Bacteria; phylum Pseudomonadota; class Alphaproteobacteria; order Rhodobacterales; family Rhodobacteraceae; genus UBA3077. The sequence goes on along the minus strand of JALWPC010000307.1, from coordinate 1,684 downwards.
ACCTTCGCCGCCTTGGCCCGCATCTCGGCGCTGGGCTCCAGCCCCCAGACCTTGTTCACCTTGGCCCCGTCATAAAACGGCAGGTTCAGCCCAGAGCCGATGCCGATTTCCAACACCTCGCCCTTGGCTTGCGGCACCACCTTCTGGCGCTGCGCCTGAATCGGGCCGATGCCGCAGGCCTTGTCGATCAGAAACGGCAGAATTTTCGTGTCATAAAACCCCATTTAGTCCTCCGGTGACAGCAGCCGGATGAACAGGCTGACGATTTTTTCGGTGAAGGCGGCGTATTCGGCCTCCGAGTAGTGTTCGGTATGCTCCACCGCCCAGCGGTCCAGCGCAATGCCCAGCCCCATGGCGGATTCGATCAAGAGCGAGGTTGGCAGATCATCGCGCACCGCGCCAATCAATTTGCCGTGCTCCAGCACCCGGGTGAGCAGCGCCAGCGGGGCCTCCATCATGCCCGCGCAAATGCCGTTTGGCTCGTGCAGGTTGCGGTGAAACATCCGCCCGACCTTGAAGATTTCCGGCTGGTTAACAAACAGCGTGTTGCTGGCTTTCGACAGGGCCAGAATGCCAGACCAGAAGGTTTCGCGGGGCAGGCTTTCCGGTTCGAACAGGGCCACCATCTGCGCCAGCGGGGCCACGGCTTGTAGGATAATCTGCTCGAAAAGCTCGGTTTTATTGGCAAAATAGTGGTAAAAGCTGCTCTTGCTCATGCCGACTTTGGCAATAATCCGGTTGAGTGAGGCCTGTTCAAACCCGTGCTCGGTAAACTCCTGCGTGGCCACGGCAAATAGTTTTTCGCGGCGCTCCGGCTTCATTTTGAGGGAAGGGTGGGACATGGGGTTGACAGGGCCTTGTGGCGGGGTTAGGTATGAATGGACCGGCTGGTCCACAACATTCTAGCCGCCCGCGCCCCGTGACGCAAGGAGAAGCGAAATGACACACCTCACCCGCCGCCACCTGCTGGCCCTCAGCGCCGCCGCTGTGCTTTTGCCGAGCGCCGCGCTGGCGCAGGATGCGCAAGCCATTCTGCGCGCCGCCTTTGACAACTGGCGGGCCGACAGCTCCCACGCGGTGGCCGAGATGACCATTCGCGGCAGTTCCGGCACCCGTTCGCTGACCATGGAAAGCTGGACGCAGGGCAGCGACAAGGCGCTGGTGCGCTTCATCGCCCCGCCGCGGGATGCGGGCAATGCCACCCTGCAAAACGGGCGGCGGACTTATGTGTTCAACCCCAAGCTGAACCAGGTAATCACCCTGCCGGCCAGCGCCATGCAACAAAGCTGGATGGGTTCGGATTTCAGCTATAACGACCTCTCGAAAACCGAGAAGATCATCACCGATTACACCCACCGCCTGCTGGCCACCGAGCATAGCGGCGGCCATGCGGTCTATGTGATCGAGGCCATTCCCAAGCGCGGCAAGCCGATTGTCTGGGGCAAGCAGATTGTGCGGGTGCGCGATGATTACGTGCTGATGGGCCAGCAGTTTTATGACCAGACCGGCGCGCTGGTGCGCGAGATGGTCACCGACCGTGTGGGCACCCTTGGCGGGCGGCCCTATCCGGTGCGGCTCACCATGCGCAGCGTGGACAAACCCGGGCAGTTTACCCGCATCACCACGCAATCCGCCGAATTCGGGGTGGCGATTCCGGGCTATATGTTCACCCGCTCCAACCTGC
>JALWPC010000306.1 GCA_026995265.1 Paracoccaceae bacterium | reverse complement strand
AGTGGGCGATACGGCAGCTGTCGAACAATAAGGCACCAGGAGTCGATGAAGTGCCGGCAGAGCTTCTCAAAACTATTCCAAAAGCGGCGCTAACCGCTCTGTGCCAGAAGATCTGGAAGACATGCTCGTGGCCGCAGGAGTGGGAACGGTCAATTTTCATACCAATCGCGAAGAAAGACGACCCCAGAAACTGTGCCAATTATCGCACAATCGCACTCATACCACACGTCAGCAAAATACTACCGAAGATCATTCAGAAGCGCCTGGAAAACATCATCGACCGCGAGGTACCCGAAGTCCAAGCAGGATTCCGCAGAGGCACTCGCGATCACATCGCCAACCTCAGATGGATTATGGAGAAGGCCAGAGAGTACCAGAAGAAGCTCTACATATGCTTCATCGATTACACTAAGGCCTTTGACCGCATCGATCATAACAAGCTCTGGAGCGCCCTGAGAGAGCTAGGAGTGCCAGCACACATGGTGCAACTGATCAGATCGCTTTACGCCGAGCAAGAAGCCACAGTGAGGACAAGATACGGAGACACAGAGTGGCTGAAGAAAAGGCACGAGACAAGGATGCGTTCTCTCTCCCCTCCTCTTCAACTTGTATGCGGAAGTGGTCATGAGAAGGCTGGACTTGGACGAGTCAAACATAGGAGTGAAGATAGGAGGCAGAACGATCAATAACCTAAGATATGCTGATGACACGACACTGTTGGCGGAGAACGCCGAGGATCTGAACGTGCTAATATCAAAGCTCAAAACAGAAGGCGAGAAGATGGGTCTCTCCATGAACGTGAAGAAAACGAAGGTCATGACCACCGCCGCCGATGAGAGAGCACATATAACGATTGATAATGAAGAAATCGAGGTTGTTGACAGCTTCATTTTCCTCGGATCCCCTGGTTGTCTCCAGCGGAGATTCGACCCCAGAGATCAAGCGTCGTATAGCACTTGGACGCGCCGCGATGATAAGCATGGACCAGATATGGAGGTGCAGAGATGTTGCAATCGCTACCAAGCGCAGACTCGTTACGGCCATCGTGCTACCCATAGCGACTTATGCGTGCGAGACTTGGACCATGACAAAGGCAGACCGAAGAAGAATAGACACGTTCGAGCTCTGGTGCTGGAGGAGACTCCTGAGAGTGCCATGGACAGCAAGAGTCACAAACGAGGCGATCTTAGAGCGCATCAGACCAGAAATCTCCTTCAATAGCAAAATCACCAAACAGAAGCTGACCTACTTTGGCCACATCATGAGAAC
>JALWPC010000305.1 GCA_026995265.1 Paracoccaceae bacterium | reverse complement strand
GCTCGGCCTTTATGCCGATTTCGGACCTGTTCCCGAAGGCGGGAATCCGCTTTTGGGATTGTGCGCATGAATATACGGCGGGGATGATGGCGGACGGGTTTACGCGGGCCTCGGGCAAGATGTGCCTGGCGATTGCCCAAAACGGCCCCGGGATTGCCAACCTGGTGACGCCGGTCAAAACCGCCTATTGGAACCACACGCCGATGCTGGTTGTCACCCCGCAGGCGGCCAACAAGACCATGGGTCAGGGGGGCTTTCAGGAGGTCGAGCAGATGCGGATGTTTGCCGATTGTGTCGCCTATCAGGAAGAGGTGCGCGACCCGTCGCGCATGGCCGAGGTGCTGAACCGTGTGATCATGAAGGCCAAGCGGGCCTCTGCGCCCTGCCAGATCAACGTGCCGCGGGATATGTGGACGCAGGTCATTGATATTGACCTGCCGCAGATGGTGGAATTCGAGCGGCCCGCAGGCGGGGCAGGGGCGATTGCCGAGGCGGCGAAGCTGCTCTCTGAAGCCGAGTTTCCCGTTATTCTCAACGGCGCAGGCGTGGTGATCGGCGGGGCGATCGAGGCCTCCAGGGCGCTGGCCGAGCGGCTGGATGCGCCGGTGTGCTGTGGCTATCAGCATAACGATGCCTTCCCCGGTTCGCACCCGCTGTTTGTCGGTCCGCTGGGCTATAACGGCTCGCGGGCGGCGATGGAGCTGATCGCCAGGGCCGATGTGGTGCTGGCGCTGGGCACGCGGCTGAACCCGTTTTCCACCCTGCCGGGCTACGGGATTGATTATTGGCCGACCGGCGCGAAGATCATTCAGGTGGATATCAACCCCGACCGCATCGGCCTGACCAAACCGGTGACGGTGGGTATTGTCGGCGATGCGGGCAAGGTGGCCAAGGCGCTGCTGGCGCAGCTTGCAGAGACCGCAGGCGACGCGGGCCGCGAGGCGCGCAAGGCGCTGATTTCGCAGACCAAATCGGCCTGGGCGCAGGCGCTGACCTCGATGGACCATGAGGAGGATACCGACGAGGGCATTGACTGGAACGAGCGGGCGCGGGCGGCGAAGCCCGATGCGCTGTCGCCGCGCAAAACATGGCGGGCCATTCAGGCCGCTTTGCCACGCGAGGCGATTATCAGCTCCGACATTGGCAATGTCTGCGCCATTGGCAATGCCTACCCCACCTTTGAGGCGGGGCGGAAATATCTGGCACCGGGGCTGTTTGGGCCCTGTGGCTATAGCCTGCCTGCCATTATCGGGGCCAAGATCGGCCAGCCGCAGGTGCCGGTTGTGGGCTTCGCGGGCGATGGGGCCTTTGGCATTTCGATGAACGAGATGACCGCCTGCGGGCGCGAGGGCTGGCCGCCGATTACCATGGTGGTTTTCCGCAATTACCAATGGGGCGCAGAGAAGCGCAATACCACGCTGTGGTATAATGACAATTTCGTGGGCACCGAGCTGGATTATAACGTCTCTTATGCGGGCATTGCCAAGGCCTGCGGCGTGGAGGGCGTGGTGGCGACCACCATGGAGGGCCTGAGCGCGGCGCTGGATGCGGCGGTGAAAGCCCAGATGAACGCGGGCAAGACCACCTTCATCGAGGTGATGCTCAACCAGGAAATGGGCGAGCCCTTCCGGCGGGACGCCATGACCAAGCCGGTGGAGGTGGCGGGGGTTTCGGCCGCTGACATGCAGCTGCAAAGAGGCTGAACCGGTGGCGGAGGGCGCAATTCTGGTGCTCAATGCAGGCTCCAGCAGCCTGAAATACGCGCGCTTTGACCGGCATTCGCTAAAGCCGCTGGCCAAGGGCAATGTGAGCCTTGCCGATGGTCAAACCCACGGCGAGGCCCTGCGCGCGGTGCTGGCCGAAGCCTCTGCGCCCCCCGCGGCGGTGGGCCACCGTGTGGTGCATGGCGGGGCGTTGAACCGGCCCGCGCTGATCACGCCGGATATACGCGCCCGGATCGAGGCGGCGGGGGTGATGGCCCCGCTGCATAACCCGCCCGCGCTGGCGGTGATTGACGCCATGGAGGCCCTGCACCCCGGGGTGGCGCAAGTGGCCTGTTTTGACACCGCCTTTCACGCCGACAACCCGCCCGAGGCCGTGACCTTTGCCCTGCCGGACACCCTGCGCGCCAAGGGCCTGCGCCGCTACGGGTTTCACGGGCTGAGCTATGCCTCTGTTGTGCGGCGGTTCAGGGCGCAAACGGGCCAGCCCCTGCCCAACCGCCTGCTGGTGTTCCACCTCGGCGCGGGGGCCAGTATTGCGGCTATTCTCAATGGCAAGGGCGTGGCAACCACCATGGGGTTCTCGCCCCTGGACGGGCTGACCATGGCCACCCGGGCGGGCAGCCTCGACCCGGGCCTGCTGCTTTATCTGCTGGAGCATGAGGGTATGAGCGCGGCGGCGTTGGGCAAAATGCTCAACCGGGAAAGCGGGCTGAAGGCGATGGCGGGCAGCCCCGATATGAAAACGCTGCTGGCAAGCGATACGCCTGAGGCGCGGTTTGCGGTCTCGCATTTTGTCTATTGGGCGGCGCGCCATGCGGGCAGCATGATCGCCGCCATGCAGGGGGTGGACGGGGTGGTTTTCACAGGGGGAATCGGTGAAAACGCCGAACCCGTGCGCGCCCGCATTCTCGAACGTCTGCGCTGGACACGGCTCAACCCCAAGCGGCAATGCTGGGTGATTCCGGCAGATGAGGAAGGCGAGATTGTCCAGTTGGTCAACAATTTCCTGCAAACTGGCCCTATCGCCCCATGAAAGTGGCCGTATACGCTTGCAAATCAATTTGGTTAAGGTAGTCTTGTCGGGTGCGACAACCTGTTCACACAGGTTACCCACCGATCTGTCACATCAGTGACACAGTGACACGATAAAACGATAAAGCCTGTCTGCCAGTATGGCATCGGGCGCGGGCCTGTTAAATCGGGTCTGTTAGCAACATCTCCGGGAGAGACTTAAATATGACAAAACACACACATGGCGTTAACCGCCGTTCATTTCTGAAAACAGGTGCTGCAGCCGTTGCCGCTCCGGCTCTGGTTTCCACCAAGGCTCTGGCGAGTTCCGGTGAAATGAACCTGCTTGACTGGTCGGATTACTGGCCCGAGGACATGCTGGCCGCCTTCACTGCCGAAACCGGCATTAAGGTGAACTATACCGGCTATGGCTCCAACGAGGAGCTGATCAACAAGATGAAGGCCTCCGATGGCTCGGGCGCTGACCTGATCGGCCCCACCAACAACCGCAACCTGCAATGGGGCCCGCTGGAGCTTCTGCAGCCCTGGGACATGAGCCGCGTGCCGATTGACCGCGCCAACCCTGCTATGGCCGCGATTGGCCCTGATGGCTGGGATTTCGGCAAAGGGTCCACCTGGATTCCGCATATCTGGGGCACTGAGGGCATGGCCTGGCGCACCGACCTGTGGATTCCGTCTTCGGCTGACGGCGTGCCAAGCTATGGCGAAATCTGGGCTGAAGAGAATGCTGGCAAAACCATGATCCGCGCCCATTCCGGCATGCTCTGCGCCGGCCTCTACATGGAAACCCAGGGCGAGTTGGAACCCGGTGACGTTTGGGCCGCCTATGGCTCCGAAGAGAAGATGCGCGAAGTCTGGGGCAAGATCACAGACTGGTGTATTGCCCGCAAAGGCAACCTCAAGCTTATCTGGAACGATGCCGACAGCCAGAAAAACGGCCTGCTCAACGGTGGTGTTGTGGTTGGCCAAACCTGGGACGGCCCACCGCTCGCGCTTAAAACCGCCGGTGAGCCTGTGACCTATCAGGCTCCAAAAGAAGGCTCCATGGCTTGGGTTGACGGCTTGGCCCTGCCAAAAGGTGCGGTGAACATCGACGAGACCTACGCGCTTATCGAGTTTGCCTACCGTCAGGAGCCTGCCGGTAAGGCGATTGACACTCATGGCTATAACTCGCCGATTCTGGGCGCTGACGCGTATGCCGGCGCGGCCTATAAGAAAAACTTCCAGGAAGCCTATCCTGGCGATGCGCTGGCCAACCTGAACCCATGGCCGGCCGAGCCACCATGGTATGCAGACGTGCGCACCGAGTTTGTGAACCGCTTCAAGAGCGCTTAAGCAAACGGTTAACATTGTTTCCGGCGGCCTTGGGCTGCCGGAAACCCATAAAGGGCAAGCGCCCGCTATAACAGATTTCCACAACAGGGATAAATCAGATGAGTTCTGGCGTAGACGTCAATCTGGAGAATATCTGGATCAAATTCGGTGACTTTGTCGCCGTTCGCGAAGCCAACGTGAATATCAATGGCGGCGAGTTCTTTTCTTTCCTCGGGCCATCGGGCTGCGGGAAAACCACCATTTTGCGGGCGGTCTCCGGGTTTTTGACCCCGTCCGAGGGCCGCGTGCTGATCGGTGGCAAAGACATGGAGGGGCTGGGGCCCAACAAGCGGCCCACCGCACTGATTTTCCAGAACCTCGCGCTGTTTCCGCTGATGAAGGTGTGGGAGAACATCACCTTTTCTATGGAAGTAAAGGGCGCCAGCGCCGCCGAGCGCCGCAAGCGGGCCGATGAATTGCTGGATATGATCGCCCTGCCCGGGCAGGGCGACAAGCTGCCCTCCGAGCTTTCGGGCGGGCAAAAGCAGCGGGTGGCGATTGCCCGCGCGCTCTGCGCCCAGCCCGACGTTCTGCTGTTGGATGAGCCGCTTTCGGCGCTGGACCTGAAGCTGCGCCAGCATATGCGCACCGAGCTGCGGGAGATTCAGCAGCGGGTGGGCATTACCTTTATCTATATCACCCATGACCAGGGCGAGGCCCTGACCATGAGTGACAGCGTGGCGGTGATGCGTGCCGGTATCATTGACCAGATCGGCGATGGCAACGCGGTGTATGACCGGCCCGCCACGCCGTTTGTGGCGTCTTTCGTGGGCGAGAACAACGTGTTCCGCGGCAAGATCACTGCAATCAATGGTGACGAGGCTTTGATTGCCACCAACCGCTCTGGCGAGTTACGCTCCAAAATCACCCCTGCGGCAGTGGGCAAGCTCAATGTTGGCGACGAAGCCATGATGTTTGTGCGCCCAGAAATGCTGCAACTGGGCGCGGGTGATGCCAAATCGACCATCACGGCCAAGGTGGTCAACGAGGAATTCGAGGGCAACAGCTATAGCATTTACCTTGAGGGCGACGGCGGCAAGCAGATCAAGATGGCAATGCCCAACCTTGGCACCGACCCGCACAGGGCCAAGGGCGAAACGGTGTCGTTCAGCTATGATGCACATAACGCCGTGGTGATGCCCGCTGGCGATTTGGCGTCGGAGTAAGCCGATGAAAAAACCGATGATATTCTCCGAATTCTTCAGGAATAACGGGAAGCTGATGGGCAGCATCCTGTTTTTCCTCGTGGCCTTCTGGATCATCTTCCTGATCCTGCTGCCTCAGCTTTCCATGCTGGATTATTCCTTCCGTTACAACCTGCCCCCCGCCGAGGTGGGCGGGCCAAAAGATGTGTATACACTGCGAAACTACAGATTTTTGGTGAAGGGGCCGGAAGGGGCCTCGGATGCGTTCAACTATGTGGACCTTGCGGTGTTTGTGCGCACCATTCTGGCGGCGATGGCGGTAACGATCATGAATCTGATCCTTTGCTACCCGTTGGCCTATTTCCTCGGGCAATCCAAGGGCACCGGCTTTGTGCGGCTGCTGGTGGTGATGCTGATCGTGCCTTACTGGATCAACGAAATTCTGCGGGCCTTTGCCTTGCGGATTATCTTTGGCGATGTCGGGGTGATCAACGGGCTGATGATGCAGCTTGGGCTGATCGACCAGCCTTATGATTTCATCAATGCCGATATAGCGCTTTATGCGGGGCTGGGCTATGCCTATATCCTGTTGATGCTCTTCCCGATGTATAACGTGATTGAAAGCCTGGACCGCAACCAGATCGAGGCGGCGCGGGACATGGGCGCGAGCTGGATACGTATCCACCGTCGCGTGGTGATCCCGCATGCCAAGCCGGGCATTGCCTCGGGGATGACCATGGTGTTCATGCTCTCGGCCGGGGCCTTGGCGGCGCCGCAAGTGCTGGGCGGCACCTCCAGCCTGTGGTTCACGCAACTGGTTTACCAGCGCTTTAACAATACGCTGGATTGGCCGCTGGGCGCGGCCTATGCGATTGTGCTTCTGGTGGCCTCGATCACTATTGTGCTGACCTTCATGAAAATCTTTAAAGTCAACATGGGGGATATCGGCAAATGAAATCGAATATCCTCTTTGGGCGCGTGGCGCTCGGGCTGTATCTGGTCATTTTCTTTGGCTATCTGGTGGGGCCGCTTGCGGTTATGGGGCTGTCGGCGTTTAACTCCGCCGAGTTTCCGTCGATCATCCCGTGGCAATGCTTTACCTATGAGTGGTTCAGCACTCTCTTTCACGACGAGCGCATTCTCAAGGGTGTGAAATACAGCTTTATCGTTGGCTTTGGCACGGTGATATTGTCTGTAGCTATTGGTTTGGCTGCGTCATTGGTGCTTACGCAAGTGTGGGAAAAATGGCGCTCGACCTATTACACCGTCATCATCGCCCCGATCCTGATCCCGGGCGTGGTGCTCGGTATTTCGACACTGGTTTTCTGGAAGAAGGTGTCGGACCTTCTCGGGGGGGTTGATGTCCTGAGTAACGGGATTTTTCTGACCATCCTTGGCCAGTCCACCTTTATCGCCTCCTATTGTATGCTGGTTTTTGTCGCCCGCTTGCAGCGCTTTGACCCGGGCCTCACAGAAGCGGCGCTGGATTTGGGGGCGACGCATACGCAAGCCTTCCGCAAAATCCTGCTGCCGTTTATGCGGCCCGCGATTGCCTCGGCTTCTGTGCTGGCGTTCCTCGCATCGTTCGAGAACTACAACACCACCACCTTCACTTTCGGCTCTTATCCGACCCTCACCATCCAGCTTGCGCAAATGGTGCGCTACGGGATCAACCCGTCGATCTCGGCCCTGGCGGTGATCATCGTGGTGATCACGGTATTCGGGGCGCTCACGGTCGAGGTTTACAGACGTCGCTCCAAGCTGAAAGCCGGGGAGATCCGGCAGGGCAAAGGCTTGCCGGCATGGCTGTTTGGCAACACCGCAACCATTCTGCTGGTGGCCCTGTCCTTTGCCCTGATTGCCACGGTTTACACCGCGCAAACCTATTCCCCGGCGCAATGCAAGGCCGATTACAAGGCCGCGCGTGCCGCAGAGGTTCAGGCCAAGATCGAAGCCTTACGGGCGGCGCGGGCAGCGGCGGCGGCAGCGGCAGCTGCCAATGGTGAAGCGCCTGCCGATGGTGGCACCAATGCCCCGGCCACCCAAGGCGGCACCGGCGGTTTTGGCGGTGTGTTTGCGCCGACCAACCTTGAAGATGCCGCCGGGCAAAGCAATGGGGCGGATAGCGGGGCCGCCGCGCCAGCCGCGCCGTTTGGCAATGTGTTCGACCCGGGTAATCTGGAAGATGCCGCCGGGCAAAACAACGGGGCGTCTTCGGCGCCTGCGCCTGCGGCTCCGGCCTCGCCCTTTGGCAGCGTGTTTGACCCGAACAACCTTGAAAATGCCGCCGGGCAAAACGGCAATTGATACGGGCGCGGGGCTGGCAATGGCCCCGCGTTTTACCTTCCCAGTTTTTGCAAGCTGTCCAACAAGGCCGCGCGCTCTTCAGGGGTGAACCGCCCCAGCAAGCGGCCATTGTAAGCTTCGGCCTCTAGGGCCAACTCCCTGAAAACCCGCTGTCCTGTGTCAGACAGCTTCAAGTGCTCGCGCCTGCGGTCTTCCGTGCTCTGGGTTTTGGTCAGATAGCGCCGCTTTTTCAGCCCCGCCACCGCACGGCTGATCTTGGTTTTGTGGATTTTGGAAATCCGGCCAATGTCGGTGGCTGTCATCTCGCCGCCCTGCCCAAGGTGAAAGAGCACCCGCCATTCGGTGCGCAACAGCCCGTAACGGTCTTTATAGATGCGGGCGAACTCGATGCTGCTTTCCTCGGCGGCGCGGGTGAGCAGGTAGGGCAGAAAGCGGGAAAGATCAAAGCTCTGCATGGGCATTTTTCCTTGTTAGTTACAAAAGAAACTATTAGCTCTGGACTGGGAGTGCAACAAAATGGCCTTGAAAACAAGCTGGGTTGCCAGTGCGAACGATCCGGATAGCGACTTTCCGTTGAACAACCTGCCTTACGGGGTGTTTTCCTGTGGCGGCGGGCGGCGGCGTTGTGGCGTGGCGATTGGCGACAGTATTCTGGACGTCAGTGGCATGGGCCCGGCAGGGGTGTTTGACGCGGGCAACTGGAACGCCTTTATGGCGCTGGGGCCTGCGGCCTGGGCAGATTTCAGGGCGGAGGTCACGGCGATACTGGCTGAGGGCGCGGCGGAGCGGGGGCTGGTGCGGCAAGCGGATGCGCAGCTGCACATGCCCTTTGCCGTGGCCGAATATACCGACTTTTACGCCGGCCGCCACCACGCGGAAAACATGGGGGAGATGCTGCGGGGGGCCAAAAGCCTGCCTGCAAACTGGCTGCATATCCCAATTGGCTATAACGGGCGGGCCTCCAGCGTGGTGGTTTCCGGCACGCCAGTGCGCCGCCCGTTGGGGCAGCTTGGCCAAGGGCGTTTCGGGCCGACGGAAAAGCTCGACATCGAGCTGGAGCTGGGGGCGGTTGTGGGCACGGGCTCGGCGATGGGCCAGCCGGTAAGTGTGGCAAAGGCCGACGAGATGATCTTTGGCTTTGTGTTACTGAACGATTGGTCGGCGCGGGATATTCAGGCCTGGGAATACCAGCCCTTGGGGCCGTTTCAGGGCAAGGCTTTTGCCACCTCTATCAGCCCGTGGATCGTGCCCAAGGCGGCGCTGGAGGGGTTCCGCCGCCCCGCCCCTGCGGCCCCTCTGCCCTATCTGCGGGAGGTGCGCGGCGGGCTTTATGATATAGAGCTGAGCGTATATCTTGGCGATGAACAGATCAGCCGCACCAACGCCACCGAGCTTCACTATTCCGCCGCCCAGCAACTGGCCCACCACAGCCTGAGCGGCTGCCCGATGCGCACCGGCGACCTGCTGGGCTCCGGCACCATTTCCGGCCCAACGGCTGGCACATTCGGCTCTCTGATGGAGCTGAGCTGGAACGGGGAAAAGCCGCTGAAGCTTGCCAATGGTGAGCGCACATTCATTGAGGATGGCGACACGCTTACGCTGAAAGGCCACGCGCAGGGCGAAGGCTTTCGCATTGGCTTTGGCACCTGTGAGGGCACCATTCTCTCCGCCATAAACACGCCCGATTGGGCCAGATAAGGACAGACCATGACCAAAAAATTTGCCTCGCAAGGCGACATGACCGAGAAGAAAACCAGCTTCACCGAGATCGGTGAGGGGCTGTATGCCTTCACCGCCGAGGGCGACCCGAATTCGGGGGTGATCATTGGCGACGAGAGCGTGATGGTGATCGAGGCGCAGGCGACGCCACGGCTGGCGGGGAAGGTGATCGAGGAGATCCGCAAGGTGACGGATAAGCCTATCAGCCACCTGGTGCTGACCCATTATCATGCGGTGCGGGTGCTCGGGGCCAGCGCTTTTGGCGCGCCGCAGATTATTATGTCGGCGGCAGCGCGGGGCATGGTCGAGGAGCGCGGGCAGGAGGATTGGGATAGCGAGTTCCAACGTTTCCCGCGCTTGTTTGAAGGGCATGAGAGCATTCCGGGGCTGACCTGGCCGACGACAACTTTTAGCGAGGCGATGACGGTTTACTTGGGTAAACGCCGTGTAGACATTATGCACCTTGGGCGGGCGCATACGGCGGGCGATGCCCTGGTCTGGGTGCCCGATGCCGAGGTGATGTTTACCGGTGATATCGTGGAATACCACTCGGCCTGCTATTGCGGCGACGGGTATTTTGGCGAATGGGGCCACACGCTAGACAATATCGCGGCGTTTGATCCGGTGAGTATTGCCCCCGGGCGTGGCGATGCGCTGGTCGGGCGCGGTATGGTCAAAGCGGCGATTGAAAGCACGCGGGATTTTGTTGACAGCACCTATCGGCCAGCGGCGCGGGTGGCGGCGCGCGGCGGGAGCCTGAAAGAGGCCTGGGACGCGGTGCGGGCCGAGTGTGACGACAAGTTCGGCGATTTCGCGATTTACGAGCATTGCCTGCCGTTTAACGTGGCGCGCGCCTATGACGAGGCGCGGGGCATTGCCCATCCACGCATCTGGACAGCACAGCGCGATATTGACATGTGGGAGGCGTTGCAGGGATGACAGACACTTGCCACAAAGCGCTCCCCTCCCCCGCCTGCGGGGGAGGGACAGGGTGGGGGCCGCTAAGGGTGGCCACCAGGAAAGGACCCACCCTATGAGCAAAATTTTTGAGACGCCCCTTTACCCCTACCAGCGCTCGGCAGATCAGGACGCGGGCCACACGGCGCGGCATAAGGTGATCGTGATCGGCGCCGGCCCCGTGGGGCTGACGGCGGCGATTGACCTTGCCCAGCAAGGGGTGCCGGTGCTGGTGCTGGATGACAATGACCGCGTCAGCTTTGGCTCCCGCGCCATTTGCTTTGCCAAACGCCCGCTGGAAATTCTGGACCGCCTTGGCTGCGGGGAAGCGATGGTCGAGAAGGGCGTGCAGTGGGATACGGGCCGCGTGTTTGTGGATGAGGAGGAAGCCTACAGCTTTAACCTTTTGCCGGAAGCGGGCCACAAAAACCCCGCCTTTATCAACCTTCAGCAATACACCTTCGAGGAGAAGATGATTGAACGCCTGCGGGCGCTGGAGGTTAAGGGCGCGCCGATTGAGTTGCGCGGCGGCAACAAGGTGACGGCGCTTTCCGATAATGGCGATCATGTGCGCCTTGAGGTGGACACGCCCGAGGGCAGCTACCTGCTGGAAGCCGACTGGCTGGTGGCCTGTGACGGGGCGAATTCGGCAACGCGACGGATGCTCGGGCATGATTTCAAGGGGCGGGTTTTTGAGGATAACTTCCTGATTGCCGATGTGATCATGCAGGCGGATTTCCCCGCCGAACGCTGGTTCTGGTTTGATCCGCCCTTTAATCGTGGGCAATCGGCGCTGCTGCACAAGCAGCCGGATAACGTCTGGCGGATAGATTTCCAACTCGGGCAGAATATTGACCGCGAGGAGGAATTGAAGCCCGAGAACATCAAGCGCCGCCTGCGGGCGATGCTGGGGGAAGACGCGGAATTTGAGCTGGAGTGGACATCGATTTACACATTCCAGTGCCGCCGGATGGAAAAATTCCGCTATGGGCGAACGTTGTTTGCGGGGGATGCGGCGCATCAGGTTAGCCCGTTCGGGGCGCGCGGGGCCAATAGCGGGGTGCAGGATTCGGACAACCTTGCGTGGAAGCTGAAGCTGGTGATTGAGGGCAAGGCACCGGAAAGCCTGCTGGATAGCTATTCGGATGAACGGGTTTACGGAGCGGATGAAAACATCCTTAATTCCACTCGCTCCACCGATTTTATTACGCCGAAAAGCAAGGCGAGCCGGACCCTGCGCGATGCGGTTCTGACCCTGGCCCGCCGCCATGAATTCGCCCGCCCGATGGTGAATTCCGGCCGACTTTCCGTGCCCTGCACCTATGACGGCTCGGCGCTGAACGGTCCGGACGTGGCGCAGCTCCCGCAAGACACCCGCCCCGGCGCGCCGATGAAAGATGCCGATACCGGCGCGGGCTGGCTGCTGGATAAGCTTGGCAACCGCTTCCAACTGCTGGGGCTCGGGCTGGAGGTGCCTGAGGTGTTGGAGGTGGACGGCGTTCAGATTGAGGGGCTTAATCTGCCCGCTAAAGGCGAGGTAAAGGCCCGCTATCTGGGGGATGCGGGGGCAGCGGTTTACCTGCTGCGGCCGGACCAGCACGTGGCGGCCCGCTGGCTCGCTTATGATAAAGCGGCGGTGCGGGCGGCGCTCCTGAACGCCATTGGAAAGGGATGATCATGCTCAACCTCAAGCCCAATTTTGACGATACCGACGGTTTTTATGCCGCCCTGATCGAGGCCCATGAGGGGCTTCCGGATGCGGAGTCCGAGGCGCTGAACGCGCGGCTGATCCTGATTCTCGCCAACCATATTGGCCGGGCCGATGTGCTCGCCGCCGCGCTTGACGCGGCCAAACCCGGAAAGGACACGCTATGAAAATAGACCAAATCCACCATGTGGCCTATCGCTGCAAAGACGCCAAAGAGACCGTGGAATGGTATGGCCAAATGCTGAACATGGAATTTGTGCTGGCCATTGCCGAAGACCGCGTGCCCAGCACCGGCGCGCCGGACCCGTATATGCACGTTTTTCTGGATGCGGGCATGGGCAACATCCTGGCGTTTTTCGAGCTGCCAACCCAGCCGGAGATGGGCAAAGACCCGAACACGCCCGAATGGGTACAACACCTCGCCTTCAAGGTGGAGGACCGCGCCGAACTTCTGGAATTCAAGGCGCATCTGGAGGCAAACGGGGTGGATGTTTTGGGCGTTACCGACCATTCCATCTTCCACTCGATCTACTTTTTTGACCCCAACGGCCACCGGATAGAGCTGGCCTGCCCAGACCCGGATGAAGCGGCCATGTTGCCAAGGCTCGATGCGGTGAAATGGGAGATGCTGGAGGAGTGGAGCCGGACGAAAAAGGCCCCGAAGCATGCAGACTGGATGCATAAAAACGCGCGCGGCGAATAGCGCGCCGACTGCGTTTTCAGCTCAACGGGGATCGCTTAAATGGCTGATAAATGCCGAAAGAGCCTGGGCGTGATGTGCTGAAATTGGTATGTCTCTATGGGAAAGGATACCAATAACGGGCTCAGATTTGAGTCGCCAGATTATTGCGTTCCGGCTGTTTTCCGCCTTAGCGATCTGGCGCGCGGCCTTCCTGTTCTGCTTTTCTGCGGTGCTGTAGGCGTTGGCGCCATTCGGCCTGCGCCAGCATGTCTTTGATAACCCGCGTTTTGGCGTCGGATATGGCGGCGAAACTGCGGGCGGCCTCGGCTTGTTGCTCCTGAATGTGGCGGCGCTGGGCGAGGCGCAGGTTTTCCTGCTCGGCCCAGCCCATCCAGCGCGAAATAATCGCGAGGTCTTCGGGCGGGGCATCGGCCAGATTGTCGTTGACCTCGGCGGCCAGCGCCGCCATTTGCTTGGCGGTGAGCGCGGTTTGAGCATTGGCGCGGGTCAGTTCGGCCATATCCATCAGCCGTTTTTGCTCGGCAAGGTCGCGCAGGATTTTCAGCTCTTCGGGGGTCATGCGCCCCGCTCCCTGGCCTTGGCGCGCATATCGGCGGCAAAGCGGATGGCGGCGGCGATGGCGCGGTAATGCTCGGGGTGGATCTCGTGGCCGATCTCCACCGTGGCATGGAGCGCCCGCGCGGTGGGCGGGTCCGAGTGGATGGGCACGCCGCTCTCGGTGGCCACCTCGCGGATGCGCCGGGCCACGTCATCCACCCCTTTGGCGATAACCACCGGCGCGGTGCCCGGTTTGCGGGTCCATTCCAGCGCCACGGCATAATGGGTGGGGTTGACCACCACCACATCGGCGCGGGGCACATCGTGCAACATCTGGTTGGTGGCGATTTCCTGCGCGCGCGCCCGGCGCTGGCCCTTCATATGCGGGTCGCCCTCGGCCTCTTTGCTTTCGTCTTTCACCTCCTTATCCGACATGCGCAGCTTTTGCAGGTGGTGGTATTTTTGCCAGAGAAAATCGGCCAGTGCGATCAGAATGGCGATGGTCATCACCAGCAACAACATCCGGGTGAGCAGCCCGCCCAGCGCCAGGGCCAGCTCGGCCGGGGTGGCCCGTGCCATGCCCAGAATTTCATCGCTGCGGCTGCGCAGGAGCAGGTAAACCCCGGTGGCCACCAGCCCCATTTTGGCGACGGTTTTCAGAAATTCGACCAACCCCTTGGGGCCGAATTTGTTCTTGAAGCCGGAAATCGGCGATATGCGGTTGAGCTTCGGGGCGAGTTTTTCCGGTGCGAAAACAAACAGGCGTTGGGCGAGCGTGGCCAGCAGGGCGGCGGCGAAGGGCAGCATAAAAAGCGGCACCAGCGCCAGCAGCGCCTGCCCGAAAAGCTGGCCCGCCAGCCCCAGGCCGCCCTTGGACAGCAAGCTGTGGCTGAGCGTATCCGCATGGCCAAACACCTGCGCCAGCACCCCGGCCGCGCGGCCAGTGCCCTCCTTTCCCACATAGCTGAGGGCCACGAACAGGCCGAGATACCCGGCGGCGGCGGAGACATCCATCGAGCGGGCAATATCGCCCTTCTTGCGGGCGCGCTCGATCTTCTGCTGGGAGGCGTCATGGGATTTTTCGCCGGAGTCCTCTGTGCTCATCAGGGCATCCCCATCGGGTTGGCCAGCACCATATCCAGGCGCTCGTTCCAAACGCCGAGAATGGCGGGGGCGGCGAGGAGCAGGATCAGCAGCGCCCCGGCGGTGATCAGCGGTGCCCCGACAAAGGCAACCATCAGCGAGGGCATGGCGCGGTTTATCGCCCCCAGCGCCAGGTTGTAGGCGAAAGAGGCAATCACAAACGGCGCGGCCATGGTGAAGCCAAAGGCAAACACATTGGCAACGCGGGCAATGCCCCATTCGGCAATGTCTCCGGCCACCGGAATGGTGCCAAGCGGAAACAGCTCATAGCTGGAGGCCATGGCAAGGGCGGCCTTGATATGCAGCCCCGTAACCAGCGCCAGAGTGAGACCGCCAAGCATCAGGATGTTGCCGATGGCGGGCATAGGGTCGGGGGTGACGCCCACACCTGCGACCTGGGAAATGGCGGTAGACTGCGCCGCGACAGAGCCCGCGAACTGGAGCGCCATCACCATGAGGCGCAGGGATATGCCGATCAGAAAACCAATGCCCGCCTCGATCACCACCAGCCCGCCAAGCGCTGCCAGCCCGGGGCTGATCGGGGGCAGGTTGGGCTCGACCATCGGCCACACCACCATGGTAAAGCCCATCGCCGCCATCAGGCGCACGCGCGCGGGAATGGCCTGCTCGCCAAAGCCGGGCATCAGCGCCACAACCGCAGCCACCCGCACAAATACCAGCATCACCCCCGCGAGGTTGAGGCTGGTTTGCGCCAGTATCTGGGCCAGCCCGTCCAGCATCAGGCCATGCCCACCAGCGCGGGCTGGGCGTTGGCCCCCACCTCTTCAAAGCTGAACACGGGGTTGCGGATACCCTTGGCGTTGAGCACCGTATGCACAAAGCGCCGCCGCCGCGCCGAGGTGATCACTGCCGGATAGCGCCCCTGCTCGCCCGCCTTGCTCACCTGCTCGGCCACCGAAGAGGCAAGGCGGTTGAATTCATGGGGCGGCAGGGCCACGTCGGCCCCGCCCTGATCCCCCTCAAGCTGGTGCTTCTGGAACAGCGCCTCCCATTCGGGGGAAAGCTGCACCAGGGGCAGCGCACCGTCGGGCTCCTGCATGTCGGCGATCAACTGGAAGCCAAGGCGCTGGCGCACATATTCGGTAATGGCCTCGATACCGGTGATCGCACCGCTGGCCTCGGCGATGGATTCAAGGATCAACGGCAGGTTGCGAATGGAGACCTGCTCTTCCAGCAGCAGCCGCAGCACCGATTGCAACAGGTCGATGCTCACTTTGTCGGGCACGAATTCATCCAGAATACGGCGGTTGGCCGCGGCACGGGTGGCGTCTGACACCGCCACGAATTCATCGAGCAATTTGCGCAGGGTGCGGCGGTTGAACAAGCGCCCGAAGTTCTGCTTGAGCACTTCCAGCAGGTGGGTGGCGATCACCTCGGTGGGGGTGACGACGGAGAGCCCCTGCAGCGCCGCTTCCTCCTGCATATCCGGCTCGATCCAGCGGGCTGGGGCGCCGTAAACCGGCTCGGACACATCGCGGCCATTGGGGGGGTCGATCACCCCGTCGGCGAGCAGCACCAGCACCTTGCCGATCTCCACTTCCGAGCGGGCGACCTCGACCCCCTGGATGCGAATCACATAGGTGCCATCGGGCAGAAGGGTGGAATCGGTGAGGCGAATCTCGGGGATCACCACACCGTATTGCGCCGCGATATGGTTGCGCATATTGAGGATGCGCCGGTCCAGCCCGGCGCTGTCATCCATTACGGTAGAGACCAGATCCGCGGCGAATTCCAGGTGGATTTCGTCGAGGTCCAGCATGTCGCCGAGGGTTTTCTGCCGGGTCTTCGGGGCCTCTTCCACCGCCTCCAGTTTGGCCGCTTCGGCGGCCTGCAGCTTGCGTTTGTGGCTGATATAAGCCGCCCCGCCAAGGGCCGCCGCCCCGGCAAAAAACGGGATGACCGGCAGGCCGGGCACCAGGCCGAACAGCGCCAGCAGCACCGCCACCGTGGCCAGCGCCGCAGGATAGGCCCCAAGCTGGCTTGTCAGCGCTTTGTCGGCCGAGCCCAGCACCCCGCCCTTGGACAGAAGAAGCGCCGCGGCGATGGAGATGATGACAGAGGGGAATTGCGAAACCAGACCGTCGCCAACCGTAAGAATGGCATAGGTTTCAAAGGCTTGACCAACGGGCATCCCATGCACAAACACCCCCATCACCAACCCCATGAGCAGGTTGAGCACGGTGATGAGCAACCCCGCCACCGCGTCGCCTTTCACGAATTTCGAAGCCCCGTCCAGCGAGCCGAAAAACGTGGTTTCCTCCTGTTCGGTCTTGCGACGTTTCTTGGCTTCTTCATGGTCAATCGCGCCCGCGGCCATGTCGCTGTCAATGGCAAGCTGCTTGCCCGGCATCCCGTCCAGAGCGAAGCGGGCGCCCACCTCGGCCATGCGCCCCGCACCCTTGGTGATAACAATGAAATTCACGATCAGGAGCACCCCGAAGACCACCAGCCCAAGGTAAACCGAGCCGCCCATGATAAACATGGCAAAGCCCTCAATCACATTCCCCGCCGCCGCCGTGCCGGTGTGCCCCTGCCCGATAATCAGCTTGGTGGAGGACACGTTGAGCGACAGGCGCAGCATCAGGCTGGCCAGAAGGATGGTCGGGAAGGACGAGAATTCCAGCGGGCGGGAGATGAACAGGGTGATGGTGAAGATCAGGATCGAAATCGCGAAGCTGGCGGCAAGGCCAATGTCGAGCACCCATGCGGGCATCGGCAGGATCATCATGGCGATCACCGCCATCAGCGCAATGCTGAGCAGAACCGTGGGCTGGTAAAGGGTGGCAACGGTGATTTTGGGCATGGACATCCTCTAGAAAAGCGCACCGCTGGTGCCGGTGAGCAGGGTCACGGTGGTGGTGCCCAGCATTCCCGCCGCCAGCGAGCCCATGGGGGCGGCGGGCGTCTCCCCCGCGCCCGCTCCGATTGCACCCGCGCGAGAGCTATAGGGGGTTATCGCCGCGATGGGCGGGGCGGAGAGGAATGCGTGGTGCACATCGGGAAAGCGTGGCGCGCGGGCCACCTGCACGGGGGGCAAGCGCAGCTCCGCCTCAGGCACCGCACCGTTGAGCCGCGCCCGAATTCGCGCATAGCGGGTGCGATAGCGGCTGGCATAGGTCTCGTTTCGGGAATGGTAGGCCCCTGCGGCCCTGGTCCAGTCGCCGAACTCGTCATAAAGGCCGGAGAGCAGGTGCGCGGCATAGGTGGCATTGGTCATTGGGTCAAACATCGCCTCGATGGAGGCGAAATGCTGCCCGTGATATTTGTAGTTGATCTGAAAACAGCCGACATCAAAGCTGCGCGCCCCGGCGTTATAGCGCTCCATCACATAGGCATAAGCCTCCGCGCGGGTGGCAAACCAGTGCCCTTTGCCTTCCATATTCACCGTCCACGGCCAGGGGCGAAAGCGCCCGCCCCGGGTGCGGCCGGTCTCGGCAAGGGCGATGGCATAGAGCGCGTCGCCGGGCATATGCCGGGCCCGGGCAGCGGCAGCGCTCACCGCATCGCAAATCGCGGAATCATCCGTCGGCTGGGCGGCGCGCAATGGCAGAGCCGCAAATAGCAGCAGCCAAATCATACGCCATATGTTAACCATTTGCGGATTCTCCCAAACAGTGCTGTGGCCTCGGGTGTAGGCCGACAAGGTTACGAAATCGGTAACGGTAAAATTTTAGAGAAACATGAATTTTACGGGTTGAACCCCGCCGCCAATGGGAGTAGCTAAACGGCAACAATAATGTTGTTACTGTCGCGGGGTGGAGCAGCCCGGTAGCTCGTCAGGCTCATAACCTGAAGGTCAGAGGTTCAAATCCTCTCCCCGCAACCAAATTTCTTAAAAAAAACTGAATCCGTTTGTCTTTTCGTTTGACAGGCCGAATAGTGAAAAGCGGCAACGGCTACGCATTCGATAGCGGATTGCGGCCAGGCCTTATACAGGTGTTTTTCAACCAATCCGGACTGATACCAAACACAGAACGGCGCTGTTTCCATCCGTTTCATGTTTGTAAGTGCGGTCACATTGATTTTGCCACACTCTGTTTGTAAAGCGACGCCCGCGCTTTTCTTCTATGTCTACGGTGCCGTAATTTGCATATTCCTGGTCGCAACCAGCAAATGGCCCTGCTTTTCGGGAATATTATCTTGCAAACCGGAGTAGGGACAGGTAATTTTATTATGGTGCTCGAAATCATCTGTGTAGTGGAGAAAGAATTTGGCGTCTGATAGCTCTGGCAACGCGTTCGTTGCGTTTGAACGGGTGCAAAAAAGCTATGATGGCGTGACTCTCGTGGTCAAAGACCTCAATCTGCGCATTGGCAAGGGCGAGTTTCTGACCATGCTGGGGCCCTCGGGCTCTGGCAAAACCACCTGCCTGATGATGCTGGCGGGGTTTGAAACCGCCACCCACGGGGATATTCTGCTCGGCGGCAGGCCGATCAACAACATCCCGCCACACAAGCGCGGCATTGGCATGGTGTTCCAGAATTACGCGCTGTTTCCCCATATGACGGTGGGGGAAAACCTGAGCTTTCCTTTGGAAGTGCGCAAAATCGGCAAATCCGAGCGCGAGCGCATGGTGAAAGAGGGGCTGGATATGGTGCAGATGGGGGATTTCATCAACCGTCGCCCGTCGCAGCTTTCCGGGGGTCAGCAGCAGCGCATCGCCCTGGCCCGCGCGCTTGTTTTCAAGCCCGATCTGGTGCTGATGGATGAGCCCCTGGGCGCGCTGGACAAACAGTTGCGCGAGCATATGCAATATGAAATCAAGCATCTGCATGAAAGCCTCGGCATTACCGTGGTTTATGTGACCCATGACCAGAGCGAGGCGCTGACCATGTCGGACCGCGTGGCGGTGTTCGAGGATGGGCGCATTCAGCAACTGGCCACGCCGGACGACCTTTACGAGCGCCCGGAGAACGCCTTCGTGGCGCAGTTTATCGGCGAGAACAACACCCTGAAGGGCCGCGTGACCGAAAAGAACGGCGATATTGTGACGGTTGAAACCGATGGCGGGCTGAAGGTGCGGGCGCTCTCGGTGGCCGATGGCGGGGTGGGGGGGCAAACCCAGCTTTCCCTGCGCCCCGAGCGGGTGGCGCTCACCGGTGACGGGCCGAACGTGGCCGAGGCGCGGGTGCTGGAGCTGATTTACCTTGGCGACCATATCCGCTGCCGTCTCGACGTGGCGGGGAATGACCAGTTTATCGTCAAAGTGCCCAACGGGGCCAACCAGAAACATCTGGTCGTGGGGGAAACCACCCCGATCAGTTGGCATAGCGAAGATTGCCGCGCGCTCGATCCGTAGTGCGCAATCAACAGGAAAT
>JALWPC010000304.1 GCA_026995265.1 Paracoccaceae bacterium | reverse complement strand
TCACCACCATGGCGGGCCTCGCACCGATGATGTTCGGCCTGTCGCTGGACTTCATCAATGGCGGCTACAGCATAGACGCCCCGACAGCGCTCTGGTGGAAACAACTCGCCACCGCCGTGGTGTTTGGTCTTGGCATCGCCACCGTGCTGACGCTGGTCATCACCCCCGCCCTGTTGTCGCTGCCCGTCTGGATATCGCGCGGGGCCTACGGCACCCTCGGCGGGCTCTCTGCCCTGCTCAAACGCCGGGGCCAAAGGGCTGAAGACCGCCGCCTGCGCAAACGCGCCCGCAAGGCCAAAGCCGTGGATGTGGTGTGGGAGTCTGAGGGCACCCTGCCCGCCTTCCCCCCCGAGTAACCCCTCCACGCTCTCCCGCCCGTCGGACGCCATGCAGCAAGCTGCAAGTCGCCTCCCGTTGGGCGTGGCCTCGCCTTCGGCATCGGCAGGGGGGATTTCATCCCCCCTCTGGCGCAAGCGCCATTCACCCCCTTGAGGGGGACATAAGGCCGCCTTCCATAGCCCCCTTGACACACCAGCCAAAAGCGCCGCATTCGCAGCGCGGCGCGAATGCAATCTCGCCAAGCAAAACATACCTTAACGCGCCGCCCGCCGAGCCGAAGGCGAGGCGCGGACCGGGGCTTTTGCCCCGGGAAAACCGCGGCTTTCGATGTTCTGGCCGCCCAGGCATCGCGCTCCGAGCTATAGCATCTCGACTTTACGTTGAACTATAGCCTGCCAACAAATGCCACCACTGCGCAATTGCTGCCGCACTGGCGAACCATGATCTATGCCACTCGTAAAAGTCTAACCGCTTTGTGTCCGCCTACGGGGTGCTCCATAGATACCAAAGTATCGGCAGACACAAACGCCCGATAGGGCAAGCCACCCGCACCCCCTTCGACGGTTCCCGTGGCGGGGCGGGGCGGGTCAAGATCGGGATCAGATAAACGTCGCTTGGCTATACCCCACCGCAAGCCGCAAGCCCCCATATTCCGGCGCTACCGCGCCGGACCGCGCCTCGCTTCACTCGGCGGCGGCGCACCCACCATCGCATGTGTGGCGCCGCCATTCTAGCGCCGCCCTCAACCGTCCGCGCTTGGTGCGAACGCCGAAAACTAACCCCCACCACATGCGCAAGGCTCCCAGCGCGGCGCGAATGCAATCTCGCCAAGCAAAACATACCTTAACGCGCCGCCCCGCCGAGCCGAAGGCGAGGCGCGGGTCCGGTGCTTTAGCACCGGAAAAGCTGCGGCGTCCGATGTTCTGCCCGCCCAAGTATCGCCCCGTATGGCATAGCTTTTCTACTTTACATTGTATCATAGCCTGCCGGTGAACGCCACCATTGCGCGATCGATGCCGCACCGGCTGACTATGATCTGTGCCGCTAGTTAAAGTCAAATCGCTTAAAGTATGCCAATGGGATGCTCCATACATGCCGAAGTATCCATAGGTGCCAACGCCCAAAAAACGGCAAGGCCTCCGTCCCCCCTTTGGCGGCTCTCGCGGTGGAGCTGCACAGAATCGGGATCAAATAAAAGTCGCTTGGTTATAGCTGACCCTGCCATTCTCCCGTAATGGGCAAGCATGCCTTTTGGCATCCGAAGCAACGCCACCGCAAAGGGGCATTTGCACCCAGAAAACAAAACACATTCGCACTTCGCCGAAACCTGCTCGCAACCGATGTTTCAAACACCCCGAAACTCTCTTCAGGTTTTGCAGGTTGAACCAAGAGAGCGCCAACCATCTGCCCGTTCAAGAATGAACCAGTCAATAATTTCCGGCCCGAACCTCACCCCAAATGCCACCGAGCGCAGCGAGGCGATAGCCCGTCAGGGCCACCCGTTTTTCGCTTGCGAAAAACCTGCCTTTTCCGAGTGGGGCTTTAGCCCCGCAGAGGAAAAGGCACACTTGCGGGGTCCAGTCGCCCCCCCGCGAAACCCTGTTTTCGGCACCCCCAAAATCCGCGCCAAAACAGACCTCATTAAACTGGTTTAGTGAGGTCAATTAAAACCGCAATTTTCACGATGTTTTTCATCATCTTGGCCTCATTATAAGCCCTGGAAAACTACCGCAGAATCGGCGGCTTGTCCGGGTCCATCCCCGGGGCCATTGGCGCGGGCGCTTTGGGCAGCACAAGCTCCGGAATTTCAAAGCCCAACCCCACCCGCTCAAAGCGTGCCAGATGCGCATCATCCGTCGCCAGAAACGCCAAGTCGAGTTGCCCCGCCTCGACCCCGCTAAACCGCAGCGCCTCGGAAAGCGCCTCCGAGACCCCCGCTTTTGCCGCCTCGGGCACGTTGACCAGCGCCAGCATATGCCCCGCCGCGCCGCCCTCATAGCGCACCGAAACCAGGTGTGCCGCGCCCACGACCCCGCCCATATTGGCCAGCTTGCCATCCAGCGCCATAATCAGCGCCTCGGGCACGCCCGCGGGCTGGCTGATCTCCACCGGCCGCGCCTCCACCGCCTCGTCCTCGCCCGCCGCCGCCCCGGCCAGCCACTCCACCGCCTCGGCGGGCAGCACCATGGCGCTCGGGGCCTCGCCCAGGTTCAGGCCGATGCCCACCCCCTGCCCCGCCAGCATCCGCGCAATTCGCCGCCCCGAAAGCGCCACATAGTCGCTCGGCCCTTCGCCAAAGGCCGCCATGCGCTCTTCAAGGTCGAACACCAGCACCAGCGCGCCGTCGGAGGTCTCCAGCACCATGGGCTGCTCGCCCTCCAGCAACACAAACAGCTCCGCCTCCAGAAACCGCGCATAAAACGCAGGCGCTTGCGCCTCGTCCTCCTGCATCGCCCTGTAGGCCACATCCAATAGCGTATCCATTTGCATACCTTTCGGAGAAATCTTGCCGCAACCCGCCCAAAAACCCGACTCAGACATTGTTATGGGCGCGTCACTAGCCTATCTAGGGGCAAAGTGCAAAAGGAGCCCCCATGTATCGCGTCTGGAATTTTCTCACCTCTTACTCGCTCCTGCTCATCATCGGCGCGCTCATCGCCCTGCTCTGGGCCAACCTGGACCTGATCATCCCCGTTAGCGGCGACCCGCACTACTACTTCAGCCTCTACCACCACATGATAGACTACCCCCTCTGGGAAAACGCCCCCATCGGCGTGCTGGAAGAGGGCAGCCGCACCCTCACCCCGCATTTTCTGGTGAATGACCTCCTGATGGCGCTGTTCTTTGCCATGGCGGGCAAAGAGGTGTGGGAGGCGGTGGCGCTGAAAGCCGGCTCCCTGCGGGGCAAAAAGGCGGTCACACCTCTGATCGCCACCCTGGGTGGCATGTCCGGGCCGGTGGTGATCTATCTCGGCATTGCCTATTTATTCGGGTCTATGCCCTTTGCGGCCGTCTCCAACGGCTGGGCCGTGCCCACCGCCACCGACATCGCCTTTTCCTACCTCGTGGGCCGCATGGTGTTTGGGGCCGGCCACCCCGCGGTGCGCTTCCTCCTGCTGCTCGCCATTGCCGACGATGCCCTTGGCCTGATCATCCTCGCCATCTTCTACCCTACGGGGGATCTCGCCCCCAACTGGCTGTTCCTTGCAGCGGGCGTCGCCGTGGCCGTTTACCTGCTCGCCAACTGGCTTCCCCGCCGGATGGACAAGGGCAAGCAGGACCGCCCCGCCTCCACATGGATGCGCAAATATGCCAGCTTCTGGCCTTACCTGATCGCGGGCTGCATCTCGTGGTATGCCTTCATGCGCTCGGGCATCCACCCCGCGCTTGGCCTCCTGTTCATCGTCCCCACCATCCCCCATTCAGACCGCGCCTACGGCCTGTTTTCCGCCGCCGAAGCCCACCTGAAAGACCTGCTCAACGAAATCGAACACGCGCTCAAACACCCCGTTGAGATCATCCTGTTTTTCTTTGGCCTGTTTAACGCAGGTGTGCAGTTCTCGGCCATCGGCGAGGCCACATGGCTGGTGCTCTTTGGCCTGCTGATCGGCAAACCCCTCGGCATTTTCATCTTCGGCTGGATCGGTGCCCGTCCGCTGGGCTTTGGCTTGCCCGAAGGGATGCGTATGTCAGACCTCTTCGTGCTCGGCTGCGTCGCCGCCATCGGCTTTACCGTTGCCCTGTTTGTCGCCTCGGTCGCCTTCCCCGCCGGCGACATCCAGGACGCTGCCAAAATGGGGGCGCTGTTCAGCTTTGCCGCCGCCGTGGTATCGCTGGTTGTGGGCAAGCTGTTTCGGGTGGAGAAGAAGAACGGGTGAGCATGGCACCTCTTGGCACATGGTGCGTGGGGACCACGCACCCTACGCCGACAACTTCGAGCGTGGAAAGGTTCCTTATGCTTGGGCTTACAATCACTTTTTGTTCTGTTAAGATATGTGCGCTAAGCTCTTGCAATTTAATCAACCCCGTGACCCAAAATGCTCAGGTTTGAAAATGTCAGCAAGTCCTTCTGGACAGGCACCCAGCGCAAGGTGATCCTTGACCGGGCCAGCTTTACCGTGGAAACGGGGCAGTCGCTCGGCATTCTGGCGGCCAATGGCACGGGCAAAACCACGCTGATCAACATGATGGCGGGGCTGGAAAAGCCCGATGAAGGCAAAATCATCCGCACCTCGCGCATTTCCTTCCCTCTGGGCTTTATGGGTGGCATTGATCCGGCCCATTCGGCTTCCGAAAACGCCCGCTATATCGCGCGGCTCTACGGGCTGGACCCGGATTATATCGAGGCTTTTTGCCGCTATCTGGTTAATATAGATGAATATTTCGACCTGCCGATGAAAACCTATTCCAGCGGAATGAAATCCCGTGTGTCGTTTGCGTTGCTCTTGGCGCTGGAATTTGATATATATCTGATAGATGAAGGCATGCCGAGCAGCACCGATGCCGATTTTAACCGAAAAGCAGGGAATGTCCTGCATGAAAGGCTGACCAAATCGACAGTGGTTATTGTTTCCCACTCGGCTTTTATTCTGGAGCGCTATTGCTCGAGGGCCGCGGTATTGAAAGACGGGCATTTGCATATGTTTAACAGCCTTAAAGAAGCCAAAGCGTTGTATGACTATGACCAAAAGTAACCAGAACGTAACCGTCACCCCGATGCCGGCGCAAAAGAAAGGCAGTGGCCCCAAGCCCGGCACGCCCGCCTATTACCGCATGGCACGGCGCAAGGCGGTGCGTATGGGGCTTAGCCCCAGCAGCGGCGAGGAAGCCGCCAAAATGCTGGAAGAGCGCGGGTTTGACGTCACGCGGGACCGTGTGACCATGCTGGACACCACCGCCGCCGCGCAAAACCCGATGCCCGGCGGGGCCCCTTCGCCGGCAAAGGACAAAGCCCCCTCCGCGGCACCCGATTTTATTTCCGAAGAACAGCGGCAGGCCGACATCCGGAAAATCCAGAAATCCATTGCCCGCCGGCGCAAAGCCCGCTTCCTGCTCATTGCCCTGCGCCTCATGATCTTTGTCGC
>JALWPC010000303.1 GCA_026995265.1 Paracoccaceae bacterium | reverse complement strand
AGCAGGCATCATGCCCCGCGCCCGAGACAATATCCATATGGCTATAGCCCAGCCGCTCCGCCGCATCCCGCACCGCGTTCACGCAGCTTTCATCAAAGGCGGGCGGGTCAAACTGCCCGACCACCTCGGCCGAAAATTCCAGCCCCAGTTCCTTGCAAATCCCCGGCGCTTTCTCCAGCATTTCATCCACCATACCCTGCATAATATCGAGGAAATGACTGCGGAAATCCACCGTGAACACCACCTTTTCAGGGATGATATTGCGGCTGTTCGGGTAAACATCAATATGCCCGATCGCCCCCACCGCGTTGGGTTGGTGCTGCATGGCAATTTCGTGCACAAGCTCGGTGATCTGCGCCAGGCCCCGCCCCGCATTGCGGCGCATATACATGGGCGTAGAGCCGGTATGCTGGCCCTTGCCCGTCACCGTGCATTCCACCCAGCGCAGGCCCTGCCCGTGGGTCACCACCCCGATCAGCTTGTCCTCGGCCTCCAGAATCGGCCCCTGCTCGATGTGATACTCAAACATCGCGTGCATCTTGCGCTGGCCGACGGGTTCATCCCCCTCCCAGCCGATGCGCTTGAGCTCATCGCCAAAGCGCTTGCCCTCGGCGTCCACACGGTCCTTGGCCCAATCCTCCTCCAGCACCCCGGCGAACACGCCGCTGGCCAGCATGGCGGGGGCAAAGCGGGTGCCCTCCTCGTTGGTCCAGTTGGTCACCACAATCGGGTGCTTGGTTTTGACGTTCATATCATTGAGGCTGCGCACCAGCTCCAGCCCCGAAAGCACGCCCAGAACCCCGTCATACTTGCCGCCTGTGGGCTGGGTATCAAGGTGGCTGCCCGCATAAACCGGCAGCGCCTCCGGGTCGGTGCCCTCACGGCGCGCAAACATGTTGCCCATGCTGTCCACCGCCACGGTCATCCCCGCCTCTTCGCACCATTTCTGGAATAAAGCGCGGCCCTCGCCATCGGCATCGGTGAGCGTCTGGCGGTTGTTACCGCCCGCCACGCCCGGTCCGATCTTGGCCATTTCCATCAGCGAGTCCCACAGGCGCTCGCCATTGATTTTCATATTTGCAGCCGGTGCAACCATGGTTCTTCTCCCTCAGATCAAGTTCTTCAATACGTCGGTGAGCTTGCCGAACAGCTCGTCTATGTGGTGCTTTTCAATAATCAACGGCGGCGACAACGCAATGATGTCCCCCGTGGTGCGGATCAGCAGGTCTTTGTCATAAGCATCCAAGAACGCCTGAAACGCCCGTTTGGTCGGCTTGCCCTCAATCGGAGCCAGTTCCACCGCGCCAATCAACCCCTCGTTGCGAATATCAATCACATTGGGCAGCCCCTTCAGGGCGTGCAGCGCATCCTCCCAATAGGGCGCTAGGTCCCGCGCGTTCTCGAACAACCCGTCTTGCTGGTAAGTGTCCAGTGCCGCCAGCCCCGCCGCCGAGGCCACCGGATTGCCCGAGTATGTATAGCCATGAAACAGCTCGATAAGCCCTTCATCCCCTTGCATAAACGCATCGTGAATCTCGCCAGAGGCCAGCACCGCCCCCATCGGGATCACCCCGTTGGTCAGCCCCTTGGCCGTGGTCATCAGGTCCGGCGTCACCCCGTAATGCAGAGCCCCGAAGGCGCTGCCAAGCCGCCCGAAACCGGTAATCACCTCGTCAAAAATCAGCAATATCCCGTGTTTTTTGGTGATCGCCCGTATGCGCTCCAGATACCCCTTAGGTGGCAAAAGCACCCCCGTAGACCCAGCCATCGGCTCGATAATCACCGCCGCAATATTGCTCGCATCCCCGAGCGCCACAATGCGCTCCAGCTCGTCGGCAATCTCCGCCCCGTGCTCCGGCTGCCCGCGTGTAAACGCATTTTCCGGAATATGCGTGTGGGGCATGTGGTCAACCCCGTTCAACAGCGTGCCAAAGGTCTTCCGGTTCGGCCCGATGCCGCCCACCGAGATCCCGCCGAAATTCACCCCGTGATAGCCCCGCTCGCGCCCGATAAGGCGCGTCCGCGTCCCCTCACCCCGTGCGCGGTGATACGCAATCGCGATTTTCAGCGCCGTTTCCACCGATTCCGAGCCGGAATTGGTGTAAAACACATGGTCCATGCCATCGGGCGCCATATCCACCAGCCGGTTGGCCAGTTCAAACGCCTTCGGGTGGCCCATCTGGAACGCCGGCGCATAATCCAGCTCTCGCACCTGCTGGCTCACCGCCTCGGTGATGCGCGGCTGGTTATGCCCCGCATTCACGCACCAAAGCCCCGCCGTGCCGTCCAGCACCTTGCGCCCATCCGCCGTGGTGTAATACATCCCGTCCGCCGCCACAAACATGCGCGGGTTCTTCTTGAACTGACGATTCGCCGTGAACGGCATCCAGAATGCGCTCAAATCATTAGGGGCAACCATGCCACACCTCCTAAAAAATCCTTTGACCATTTGGTCAGGTTCAGGCTAGCATAGCTGACCAACTAGTCAAGAAATTGTTTGGAGCGGCGCGTGGATACATCTCGCAAGCGAAATACGGCACGAGAAGAAAGCCTAAGCGTGATTCTGCATCACGCCGAGCGCATCTTTGCGGAATACGGCTTCAAGGGGGCCACCATGCAGGCCATTGCCGATGCCGCCGCCCTGCCCAAAGCCAACCTGCACTACTATTTCCCCACCAAACTGGCGCTCTACCGCGAGGTGATCGAGCGCATTTTCACCATCTGGCTAGAGGCCGCCGATAGCTTTGACACCTCCGCCAGCCCCCGCGAGGCCCTCAGCCGCTACATTCGCAAGAAAATGGAAATCAGCCGCGCCCACCCCTGCGGCTCCAAGGTCTGGGCCAACGAGGTGATTCAGGGCGCGCCGATCATTCAGGATTACCTGCAAACCACGCTTGGCGCCTGGACAGACAGCCGCATCGAGGTCATCAACCGCTGGATTGCCGAGGGTCAGATAGACCCGATCAACCCCCGCCATCTGCTCTACATGATCTGGGCCACCACCCAGCATTATGCGGATTTCCAGCACCAGGTGGTGACACTTAACGGTGGTAAACGGCTGGATGATTCGCAATGGGATGCCGCCACCAAAAGCGTGACCGAAATCATCCTGCGGGGCATAGGGGCTTAAGCACATTTCTCGCATAACTATCTGTTTATATTATATTTTCAGGCATCCAATTATAACTACAAACCTAGGTTAATAGTTATAATCCGCACCCCGAAAACCTCATTTGCAACGATGCTTTGTCCTGATTCTACCGCCACCGCCGCACACCGGAATCCGTACATTTGGAGCACAACGCGCCGCCGCTCTACGCTTAAAACATTTGCACCA
Source organism: Paracoccaceae bacterium (assembly GCA_026995265.1). GTDB lineage: Bacteria > Pseudomonadota > Alphaproteobacteria > Rhodobacterales > Rhodobacteraceae > UBA3077. Next base: position 2,108 of record JALWPC010000303.1, on the reverse strand, counting down.
AAGGCCGCGCTTCCCTTATAGTCGGTTAACCCAACCCAAACGGGAGCCAACAGCGTGCCCAAAACCAGCCCAACCCATCTGCCGCGCGCGAAGTCTGCCCAAAAACCAACCCGCATTCAGAAAGAGAAAACATCGGCCATTCTGAATGCGGCGCTCGAGGTTTTTTCCAAACGCGGGTTTCGTGGCGCTACGCTTGACCAGATCGCCGATGAAGCCGGGCTTTCCAAACCCAATCTGCTTTACTATTTCGCCTCGAAAGAGGCGCTACATGCCAAGCTTTTGGCCGGGCTTTTAGAAAAATGGCTGACACCACTTGCAGAAATCGAACCAAATGGTGACCCAATTTCCGAAATTTGTGCATATATCGAACGTAAACTCGAACTGGCAGAGAAATACCCACGGGAAAGCCGATTGTTTGCCAACGAAATCATTCAGGAAGCCCCGCGCACCCAGGATGTGCTCAACGGGCGGTTAAAAACCCTTGTTGACGAAAAGGTCGCGGTGATCGAAGGCTGGATTTCCGAGGGTAAAATTGCCAGGGTTGACCCCTACCATCTGATCTTTTCTATCTGGGCCACAACCCAGCATTATTCCGATTTCGACACCCAGATCGAAGCCATGATGGAGAAGGGTTATGACGACCGTTTCGCGACCGCCAAAACCTTTCTCATCAGCATGTTTACCAAGGCGCTAACTCCGTAGCGCCTTCACCTGCATCAGCTTGGCGGCAATATTCTTGAAGGCCTTGGCCTGCGCGCTATCCGGTGCCGCCACAACAATCGGCGCACCGGCGTCCCCTGCCAGCCGGATTTCGATGTCCAACGGCACTTCGCCGAGCAGCGGCACATTCAGCCTGGCCGCCTCCGCCGCAGCCCCGCCATGGCCGAAAATGTGTTCCTCATGGCCACATTCAGAGCAAATATGGGTCGACATATTTTCGATAATGCCAAGCACCGGCGTGCTGGTTTTCCTAAACATATCCAGCGCCTTACGCGCATCCAGCATGGCAATATCCTGCGGGGTTGAGACCACAACCGCGCCGGTAATCGCCGTTTTCTGGCTGAGCGTAAGCTGCACGTCACCCGTGCCCGGCGGCAGGTCTATCACCAGCACATCGAGCGCACCCCATGCCACCTGCCCGAGCATCTGCTGCAAGGCCCCCATCAGCATAGGCCCGCGCCAGATCACCGCTTCGTCTTCGCGCATCATCAGCCCCATAGACATGAGCTTGACCCCGTGCTTTTCTACCGGTGCCATGCCGCGCTCGCCTACTGCTTTCGGGCGCGCCAGTGTGCCCATCATGCGGGGCTGTGAAGGGCCGTAAATGTCGGCATCTAACAGCCCGATCTTCAGCCCCATCTGCGCCATAGCCACCGCCAAATTCGCCGATACGGTCGATTTCCCGACCCCGCCTTTGCCCGAAGCCACCGCAATAATGTGCTTTACACCCGGAATCCCCTGCGGCCCTTGCGGCGCGGCGGGCTTCCTCCCCGCGCCCAGATCCGGCACCTTTTTTTCCGAATGCGCGGTGATCAACGCCGAAACCTTGCCCACGCCCGCCAGATTTTCAACCGCCTTAACCGCTTCTACCCGCACCGGCTCCATAGCCACCCCGCGTGCCGCCTCCACTTCGAGCACAAACCGCACCGCGTCCCCTTCGATGCTGATGGCCCGCGCAATATCCGCCGCCACAATATCCTGCCCGCTGGCCGGGTCTTTCACCTGCCGCAAAGCCTCCAACACCTGATCTTTCGTAACTGACATAACGCCCTCTTTCATACTTGATGATTCCACTCAGGTTTAGGCCCGCTCTGCCAAATTGGAAACCCGCAATTTGCCACAGGCCCGGGATGTGCTAAAAAGCGTTGGCACTTCTCCCCGTTCGGCCCTAGAATACGTTTACGGGAAAGAGCCCACACCAAAGGACATCAAATGCACGTTGGAATAATTATGGACGGGAACGGGCGCTGGGCCACACGGCGCGGCCTTGCGCGCCTGATCGGCCATAAGCGGGGGGCGGCACAGGTCAAGAAAATTGTAAAAATATGCCCGAAACTGGGGGTAAACACCCTCACCCTTTACGCCTTTTCCACGGAAAACTGGAAGCG
>JALWPC010000302.1 GCA_026995265.1 Paracoccaceae bacterium | reverse complement strand
ACCAACCGATATTGGCATTAAGGGAAAAAGTTAAGAAAATTTAATTGAATTTTGTAAGCTCTGAAGTAGAATGTAAGCTTACAGAATAGTTAAATTTGGCTTAACTAATTCTCAGAAAAAGCGAACCTTGCAGGGTTCGCTTTTTTGCTAATATGGATTTAAAAATACTCTATTTTGAAGAAAAAACAAGTTTTTAATACCTTTCTACCACTAAAAAAAAAAGTGGCAAAAACCGCAAATGTAAATACAACAAGGGTGCACTTACGCAAACTGCCGTTTGCCGTGCGATTTACAGCCGTAAATACTCGTTCCCACTCGTTACCAAAAGATAAAAGGAAGCTTCGCCCTTTTTTTAAATTGGGGGCTAGCCCCCAAACCCCCAAAGTATTTCTAAAAACAACAAATCTAAAAACAGAAAAAGCCAACTTTTAAAAGTTGGCTTTTGTCGTTTTACGGTCATCGGCACTTCTGCCTGTACCGTAAAATCATCCTAACAAAAACGGGCAGTAGGGAAAAGAAATAATATTCTTTTTCCCTACCGCCCAGCACGGCAAACGATAGTTTGCATAAGTGCGCCCTTATGTTTTAAATTACTTAAAATAATAAAAGGTGCTCACGGCGTGACTTTTTTTTTTTGATTTTTTAGATTGTACTAAATTTCAAGTTTTGATAAATCAGCCGAGCTGCTATCGTAAAATAATAAAAGGTGCTCACGGCGTGACTTTTTTTTTTTGATTTTTTAGATTGTACTAAATTTCAAGTTTTGATAAATCAGCCGAGCTGCTATCGTAGGGGAAAAGTCGCAACTTCCCTAAGAACGCTAATAAGCGAACTTAGGGAAACATTGAAAAATATCAGCCTCACAGAACCGCTTTTTCAAAGTAAACCAAAGAAGTTTTAGTCTCTGGTTCGGCAAGATAAGCACCTAATAATGCCCGCCTCGAATCTACTTGCTACATTTTTTTATCGGCAACGCGAGGGCAAAAGCCCAACAACTCACGCCAAAAAAATGTCCCTCCTAACTCTCTAACGATTGGATTTAAGACGCCCTTTTTTTATCGTGCTTGGTGATTTCAGACCATTGCACGACCAACCGATATTGGCATTAAGGGAAAAAGTTAAGAAAATTTAATTGAATTTTGTAAGCTCTGAAGTAGAATGTAAGCTTACAGAATAGTTAAATTTGGCTTAACTAATTCTCAGAAAAAGCGAACCCTGCAAGGTTCGCTTTTTTGCTAATATGGATTTAAAAATACTCTATTAAAAAAAAAAAACAAGTT
>JALWPC010000301.1 GCA_026995265.1 Paracoccaceae bacterium | reverse complement strand
TGTCGCCGGATTATGCGGGCGCGGATGCGGTCATCGTCAACACCTGCGGCTTTCTGGATAGCGCCAAGGCCGAGAGCCTCGCGGCGATTGGCGAGGCGCTTGCCGAGAATGGCCGCGTGATTGTGACGGGCTGCCTTGGGGCCGAGCCGGATTATATTACCGGCGCGCACCCGAGCGTGCTCGCCGTCACCGGCCCACACCAATATGAGCAGGTGCTGGACGCGGTGCACAAAGCCGTGCCGCCTTCGCCGGACCCGTTCATTGACCTGCTGCCCGCCGCTGGTGTCTCCCTCACCCCCCGCCATTTCAGCTATCTGAAAATCTCCGAGGGCTGCAACCACAAGTGCAGGTTCTGCATCATCCCCGATATGCGCGGCAAGCTGATGAGCCGCCCCGCCCATGCGGTGATGCGCGAGGCCGAGCGGCTGGTGGAAGCCGGGGTGAAAGAGCTGCTGGTGATCTCGCAGGATACGTCGGCCTATGGGCAGGACATCAAATATGCCGAGGCCAGGGGGCACAGGGCGCATATTACCGATTTGGCGCGGGATTTGGGCAGCCTTGGCGCTTGGGTGCGGCTGCACTATGTTTACCCCTACCCCCATGTGCGCGACCTGATCCCGCTGATGGCCGAGGGGCTGATTCTGCCTTATCTGGACATCCCCTTCCAGCACGCCCATGTGGATGTGCTGAAACGCATGGCCCGCCCGGCGGCCAGTGCGAAAACGCTGGACGAGATTGCGAAATGGCGCGCGATTTGCCCCGACATCACCCTGCGCAGCACCTTCATTGTCGGCTACCCCGGCGAAACCGAGGCCGAGTTCCAGCACCTGCTTGATTGGCTCGATGAGGCCAAGCTCGACCGCGTCGGCTGCTTTCAATACGAAAACGTGGCAGGGGCGCGGAGCAATGCGCTGCCGGACCATGTGGCGGATGAGGTGAAGCAGGAGCGCTGGAACCGCTTCATGGAGAAGTCCCAAACGATTTCCGAAGCTAAACTGGCCGCGAAAGTGGGCCAGCGCCTGGAGGTGATCGTGGACGGGATAGACGCCGAGGGTGCCACCTGCCGCACCAAAGCCGACGCGCCGGAGATTGACGGCAACCTGTTTATTGACGAGGGGTTTAAGGGGCTCAACGTGGGCGATATTGCAGAGGTCGAGGTGGACGAGGCGAGCGAATATGACCTGTGGGGGAAACTGTAGGGCGGGTTTCAACCCGCCAATGGCACCCGTATAAAATACGCCCGCAACACCCCTTCAAGCGCCTCGGTTTTCACCAGCTCATAGCCCTGTTCATTGCAAAAATGCGGCACGTCGATGACGGCGGCGGGGTCGTCTGCGAGCAGCTTTAGCACCTGCCCCGCGCCCATGCCTTTCAGGCGTTTGCGGGCTTTGAGCACGGGCAGGGGGCACAGGAGCGAGCGGGCGTCGATTTCATCGTCAAAATCCATGGGCGCAGGCTAAGGGGCGGGGCTTGGACTGTCCACGCAAATGTGACAAAAATTAGGATGACCTTTGGCCGCCAACCCGCTAAAGCTGGGCAAAGAAAAGGAAATGCCATGTTTGGAATTGACGTTATAGATGCCTCGCTGCTGCCCTCGATGCTGGTGGCGCTGGCCGCTGGGGTGATCAGCTTTTTGAGCCCCTGTGTGCTCCCCATCGTGCCGCCATATCTGGCCTTCATGGCCGGGTCTTCGATGGACGAGATCGCGGCGGGGAAAAGCCGGAAGGTGATTATTTCGGCGCTGTTTTTCGTGCTCGGCCTGTCCACGGTGTTTATGATGCTGGGCATTGCCGCCTCGGCGCTGGGGCGGGCGCTGTTGCAATATCAATATGAAATGACCATCGCGGGCGGGGTTGTCATCATCATTTTCGGCCTGCATTTCCTTGGTATTTTTCGCATCCCCTTCCTTTATCGCGAGGCGCGGATGGATGTGAAATCCAAGGGCGGCACGTTTTTGAGCGCCTATGTGTTGGGCCTCGCCTTTGCCTTTGGCTGGTCGCCCTGCATCGGGCCGATTCTGGGGACCATTCTGTATCTGGTCACCGAAGAGGGCAATATCGGGCGCGGGGTGGTGATGATGGCGACCTATGCCTTCGGCCTTGGCCTGCCCTTCATTCTGGCGGCGGTGTTCATCACCAGGGCAATCGGGGTGATGAACCGCTTCAAGAAGCACATGCGCAAGGTGGAAATCGCCTCAGGGGTTTTGATGATCACCATCGGGGTTTTGATGATCACCGGCTGGTTCACCGCCATGTCGTTCTGGCTGCTGGAGCATTTCCCGTCGCTGGGGAAGATCGGTTAACCCTACCCAAAGGGCTGCGGGCGCAATATAGTCGGGCAAAACGAGAGTGCCAGACCCATGAGCCACCCCCAGACCGTGCAGAAGCGCAAGGTGTTTTACCTGCCGGGATATGACCCCGTGCCCGCGCGCCATTACCGCGAGATGTATCGCCGTGAGGGCGCGCTTCAGGCCGCGATTTCGGGCTATGATTTGCATATGCGGGCGGTGCAGGGCGAGGGCTATGCCTGGGAGGTGCGGGCCGAAATAAACGGCGTGGAGACCGTCACCGAGGTTGAGTTCCTCGGCTGGAATGACATCGTCGTCGCCTCCATGCAATCCGGCATTCTGGCGAGCTACTGGCTGCTGCTGCGCACGCTTTGGCTTTACCTGCGCACGGGGGCGCTGTTTGCGCTGATCCGCCTGCGGCCTGCGCCGATGCTGGCGGCGCTTTATCCGGTGGTATTACTTGGGGGGCAGTTTTTGCTCGGTTTGCTGGCGCTATGGGCCTCGGTTTGGCTGCTGGGCTGGGCGGGCTGGCCGCTGGGATTGGCGGTGCTTTATGGCATTCTGTGGCTCTTTAAGCGGGCGGACCGCCGGATTTATGCCTATTACCTGCTCTATGTTTATGCCTTTTCCGCGTGGCACGCGGGGGGCTACCCCCCTGCCCTGCGGGCGCGGATGGAAGATTTCAAAGCCCGCATTGCCAAAGCCTTGACGCAGGACAATGACGAGGTGCTGATTGTCGGCCATTCTGTCGGGGCGCATTTGGGCGTGGAACTGCTGGCGGAAATGGAGCGCGACGGGATGATCAAGGGCAAGACACCGCTGGCGCTGCTCAGCCTTGGCGAGGTGATCCCGATGATCTCCTACCTGCCTGCCGCGCGGGGGCTGCGCCGCAGCCTGCACAGGCTTGGCCAAAGCACGCGGGTGTTCTGGCTGGATGTGACAGCGCCCGGCGATGGCGGCTGCTTTGCGCTTTGTGACCCGGTGGCGGTCAGCGGGGTTGGCACGGGGCCGAAGGTGCTCTCAGCCGCCTTTAGCCAGACGTTGAAACCCGAGACATACGCCGCCCGCAAGCGCGCCTTTTTCAAGCTGCATTTCCAGTATCTCTGCGCTTTTGACAGGCCCGACAAATACGACTATTTCGCCATAACCGCCGGCCCGCAAACGCTAAAATCCCGCTTTGGCGCGCAGCCGGATTCCCCCTCCAAGCGCAGCCGCTGCTTTTCCAGATACACGGATATGGCCGATGACTAAGCTGCCGATCAAGCCAAAATCCCGCCCCGAAGGGGTGGGCATCCTTGAGCGTATCCGCCTGTTTCGGCAGGATATTTTCGCCTCGCAACCCGCCAAGCTTTACCGCGCATGGATGGCCGAAACCCGCACGCCGTTTTACCGCAGCTTCCTTATCAACCAGCCCGACCTCGTAAAGCGGGTGCTGAAAGAGCGCCCCGAGGATTTCCCGAAATCCCCCGTCATTCACGACACGCTCAAGCACCTGCTGGGCGATTCTGTGTTCGTCACCAATGGCGAGCAATGGAAGCGCCAGCGCCGGATTATCGACCCCGCCTTTGAGGGCGGCCGCCTGCATGAGGCCTTCCCCGCCATGCGCGCGGCGGGGCTGGCGGCGCTCGGGCGGCTCGGCGAGGGGGGCGAGGTGGAAATGGAATACCAGACCGCGCATCTGACCGCCGATGTGATCTTCCGCACCCTGTTTTCCATGCCCATCGAGGATGACACCGCCACCAGGGTTTTCCACGCCTTCCGCGCCTACCAGCGCACGCAGCCGCTGTGGAATGTCGCGGGGCTGTTGCAGCTCCCCCGCTGGGTGCCACGCTTTCGCAATGCCAAAGCCAAGGCGGCAGCGGGGGAGATTCGCGGGCTTTTGGAGGGGCTGGTGGCGGCGCGGCAAGCCGAGATCGCAGCAGGCAGCGCGCCCAATGACCTCGCCACCAAGATCATGACCAAATCGGACCCCGAAACGGGGCACAGTTTTGGCGCACAAGAGATGGTCGACCAGGTGGCGATTTTCTTTCTGGCGGGGCATGAAACCTCGGCCTCGGCCCTGAGCTGGGCGCTCTACCTGCTGGCCTTTGACCCTTCGGTGCAGGATCGGCTGGCGGCGGAGGTGGCGGGGCTGGATATGGAAAATATCCGGTTCAAGGACCTGAGCAAACTCCGGTTCACCCGCGCCGTTTTCCGCGAAACCCTGCGCCTTTACCCCCCGGTGCCAATGATGGTGCGCCGCGCCGAGAAACCCGAAAACATGCGGGAGCGCGCCGTCCCCAAAGGCTCGATGGTCATCCTCTCCCCGTGGCATCTGCACCGCCACGAGCGCCTGTGGGAGCGCCCCGACGCCTTCGACCCCGACCGCTGGGACACCGAGAACGGCCAGCACTGCGCCCGCGAGGCCTATATCCCGTTCTCGGCGGGCCCGCGCGTGTGCACAGGCGCGGGCTTTGGCATGGCCGAGGGGGTGCTGCTGCTCGCCATGCTGGTGCAGCGCTACCGCTTCGAGATCGTGCGGGAGCCAACCCCGGTGGCCTATCTTACCGTGCGCGCGAAAGACGGGATCTGGCTCAGGCTGACCCCGCGCGCGCCTGATACCACGCCAGCACATAAAGCCTGATCGCGGTGGCAAGGCCGGAGCTGCCCAAGCGGGCGTCGTCTATTTCGGCGGCCAGCCCGTTGATGGTCTTGCCCTCATCCTCGGCGATGTGCAGAAACGCGCGCCAGAACGGCTCCTCCAGCGAAACCGATGTGCGGTGCCCGTGTAAGGTCAGCGAGTGCTTGCGTGGCCGCGCGTCAGACATCGCACTTATGGCCGTCCAGTTTGCGGGCCAGGTGTGCGAGCCGGGCATATTCCAGCGCTTGTTGTTCTTTGTTGCGGCCATGCCAAGCCGCATTCGATGCCGCCTGCTTGCGCTTTTCTTCCCGCGCGGCCTGCTTGCGTTTAGTGCGTAAATTGGTGACTTTGCTCATAACTTTCGCTCCTTTTGCGCCCAGTCTATGCGCCATACTCGAGAATTCAAGCCTACAACGCCCCGATTTCCGGCGCTAGAGCGGCTCCGGCATTTTCGGAATCGATGGGGGGTTCCCATCCTGAGGCGTTTGTGATTCATCATCCATACTGGTGAAGGAGGCTAGGATTGATGACGAGACCTTATTCGAATGACCTGAGGG
>JALWPC010000300.1 GCA_026995265.1 Paracoccaceae bacterium | reverse complement strand
TTGCAGATGAACATGACCACCAGCCCCTTTTCGCCCATCAGGCTATCGCGGGTATGGCGGTTGCCCTCGGTGTCGGGCAGGTCAAAATCCGGGGCTTTCGCGCTGAAGTCGCATACGGGAGGTTGTGCGGCCATTGTCTAGTCTCCTATCTCGGGGGGTGAGTCAGCGCCAACCGTGCGCACGGCTACGCCTAATTTATCTTCGGGTGCAGAGAGCCCGACCAGCAGGGCGCGGCCGGCGTCAAATTCCCGCGCCAGCCAGAGGGCGAGCGCGGCGGGGGAAATATCCCTGGGGTGGGGCACGGCATCCATAACGATCTTGCCCGGAGCCCAGACGGAAAGCTGCCCGTGCTTCACCGCCCAGTCCAGCTCGGTGCGGCTGTTGACCACCACGCAGCGCTTGTCTTTGCCCGCCAGCACCCAGGCGTTTTGCTCCATCGACAAAAGGTCGATCCGGCGCTGCACCAGCTTCGACGGGCTTTGCGGGCTTGGCTCAACCGTAGGCTCTACACAGATGATCGCGGGCAGGTCGTGGCGCGCGATGGCGTCGAGCCACGCGCCAAGGGCGGGGCCATGCAGCACCGCGTTGCTCAGGCACACCACCAGCGGGTGGGGCGCGGTTTCGGGCGCTGCAGGGGGGGCGACGGGGTGGATGGTCTCGGCATCGTGGCGCAAGCGCACGATCTCCACCCCCAGCGTGCCGGGGATACGGTCCAGCTTCTCGATGCGCACAAAGACCCGCACGGCGCGGGCGTCCTCAAGGCAACGCTCGGCCACCCGCTCGGCGAGGGTTTCCAGTAGGTTGATGCGCTCGGTGGTGAGTTGCAGCTCGATGGCCTCGACAATGGTGTCATAGGAAATAACCTTGTCCACATCGTCATCGCGGGCGGCATCATGGCGGCGCACCTCCAGCACCACGTTGAAGCGAACGCGCTGCTCCACCCCGCGCTCGCTCTGGAACGCGCCGATCTCCACCGCGCGCTCGTAGTCGCGCACCGAGATCCGGTCCAGCGGCGCGCCGGAGGCCGTGGCCACCGCGCGCGCAGTGGGGGCCTCAAAGGCAATTGCGGTTTCATCCATGGCGTTCCCCTGCCTAGCTAAGCGGTAATCCGCTGAGGCCATATTCTGGCCCGATTCGTCAAGCAATATGGCACAAATGCAACCAACACACCCCTTGAAATTCCGCCGTGCCCCTGCCAGAATATCTGGCAACAAAAGGACGACAAATGATCAAATCCATTTTTCGTAACCCGTTTTTGCTTGTGTTTTTTCTGCTCATCACCACCGC
>JALWPC010000299.1 GCA_026995265.1 Paracoccaceae bacterium | reverse complement strand
TTTATTGGAGTACCCCGTACGTTTTTTCCGGGAAACGATGTACTAAGTAGTGCAAAGCAAGATTCCTCTGACGTGTACGGCACAAGATTGAAGATATATCTTCTATCTTGGAAAGAAATCAAGGAGCAGATTTCTGACAAAATTACAATATTCTCGTACCTCTATCGTGAGCACACAACCTACAAAAATGACGTGTATTCTGCCGGCCCTAAATAAGAAACGTAACAATTAACTGCAAACGAGAATGCATTCGGCAATATGAAAAAACTAATAGGTTTTTATTGGAGTTCACCGTTCATTTCTTCAGGGAAACAATGTATTAAGCAATGCAAAGCAAGATTCCTTTCACGTCTCCGGCACCCATATCTTGTCTCGTAGTGAAGTAGTCAAGAAACAGATTTCTGACACTTTTACAATGTTCTCGTGCCTCTATCGTCACACACATCCTCTAAGGGTGAAATGTTAGTTACCGGCTTTATCCTGCGTCTGGCAAGCCTCAATTTGAGAATTAAACGAGTTTAGGTCAAAGGAGACAGAAGAATGAAAAGTTTTATGTGTAATGCATTCCGGTAGCTGTTTTCAAACCGCTGCATCCTTACCATTCGCCAATAGGAGAAACGATGGTACGAGTGAAAATTCTACTACTACGCGTTCATAAGAGCGGTAAAAGAAAGAAGAGCTATGTGGATGTGTTTCTCAGAATACCCGTACATTTCTTCAGGGAAACGATGTATTAAGCAATGCAAAGCAAGATTCCTTTCAAGTGTACGGCAGAACATTGAAGATATAACTTCTAGCGTTGTAAAACAATCTAGGAAAGCATTTCTGACATTTTGTAATGTTCTTGCGGCTTTCGTGAGTACAGAATATACAAATATGAAATTCGTAAACATTCCAAGGCAATAGTCGTATGCTTGCTTTATCTACGTCTGAAGCACTATGGAAATAAGTGTTAACCTTATCATACAAGGATGAGATAAAAATTGTAAATTGTAGGTTCCATTATATTTATGTCTACGTTACGTATTGGCGCATTGTAATATGAATATATCAAATGAAAACTCGGAGTGGGAATCATGAAAACGAGAAACGAAAGAATTAACTGTAAAAGCGACTGTAGTAACAAAAGGCATGGTTGCGTTAAAGCATTGAGCATTATGAAATCAATGACTAGTGTTTATTGGAGTACCCCGTACGTTTTTTCCGGGAAACGATGTACTAAGTAGTGCAAAGCAAGTTTCCTCTGACGTGTACGGCACAAGATTGAAGATATATCTTCTATCTTGGAAAT